>CAZKPH010000046.1:6675-11123 GCA_964554605.1 uncultured Ferruginibacter sp. | reverse complement strand
CTTGAAAACCGTTGACTGTAACAGGTCCGGGGGTTCGAATCCCTCTCTCTCCGCCGCCAGGGCCTTTGAAGTGATAAACTTCAAAGGCTTTTTTTATTATTATGTAGTATGTATGCCAAACGTAAAATGTAAAAGACCGTTTCAGGTGGCATAATTTGGTCTATGAGAGATATACATCGATGTATCAGCCATGTGAATTGAAAGGATATGTTAGGAAATCGACCTCCCGCCAGAGCCTTTGAAATGAAGTTTTTAGATGTATGATTCTTATCTGGTATATTTGTTTGTTGATATTAATTCTTTGATAAAAAGTAAACCGGTTATACCCGGAGTTTTGTCCTATGGATAATGGCGGGTTAATTTAAAAGACATGAGTTTTCTGATAATATTTGTTTTTGTAGCAGGGTATCTGGCTATAGCCCTCGAGCATTCCTTACAATTGAATAAGGCGGCATCTGCGTTGATTACCGGTGTAGTATGCTGGGCTATATATATTATAGGGGAACCAGCGCCTCACACAGTTGCGGAAGAACTTTTGCGCCATCTGGGAGAAATAGCATCTATACTTTTCTTTTTGATGGGGGCTATGACAATTGTGGAATTGATCGATGCACATGATGGATTTGATATTATTACGCAAAAGATCAGCACAACTGGAAAAAGTAAATTATTACTGCTCATTGCCATTATATCCTTTATACTTTCCGCCATGCTGGATAACCTTACAACCTCGATTGTAATGGCATCCTTATGTACAAAATTATTACCGGAAAGGGAAGACAGGCTTTGGTTTTGCGGGATGATAGTAATATCTGCTAATGCAGGTGGGGCATGGTCTCCATTAGGGGATGTTACAACTACAATGTTGTGGATAGGGGGCCAGGTAACAGCTATAAATATTATGCAGCACCTGATATTTCCAAGTATAGCTGTTTGTATTGTACCCGTCGCTATTATTGCATGGAAGTTCAGAGGGCAAAAACTACCTTCCCGAACCGGGAATGAATTATCTGCGGCTACGGCAAAAAAAAGAAATGATGGGGTGGTTATACTATGTTCGGGGATATTCTTTCTGTTATTTGTTCCTGTATTTAAAACACTTACACATTTGCCTCCTTTCATGGGAATGTTGTTAGCATTGGGTTTGATGTGGGTGATTACTACAATTATTCATAACGGCAAAGACACCAGCGATATTGAAAAATATAATGTTGCAAGTGCATTGCAAAAGATAGATACGCCAAGTATACTGTTTTTTATTGGGATATTACTGGCTACATCTGCCTTACAAAGCGCCGGTATTTTGAGAATATTAGAGGGGTTACTGAACCATTATCTTGTTAATGATTATGCAATAGGCGCTGTACTTGGACTATTGTCTGCTTTGGTAGATAATGTGCCTTTGGTTGCAGCTTCACAGGGAATGTACAGTCTGGCTGCATATCCAACGAACCATCCTTTCTGGGAGTTTTTGGCATTGACTACAGGTACGGGCGGGAGTATAATAATAATTGGGTCTGCTGCGGGTGTAGCAATTATGGGGATTGAGAAGATTAATTTTATCTGGTACCTGAAAAAGATAAGCTGGCTGTCGCTGATCGGTTTTGTTGCAGGTATAATAGTTTTCCTGGTACAAATTTATTTCTAAATGCTTTGTTAGATTGTATATACCATTACATTCTTTACCTTAGCAGTTTAACGGAGAGATGCCGGAGTGGTTGAACGGGACGGTCTCGAAAACCGTTGTATGGGTAACTGTACCGAGGGTTCGAATCCCTCTCTCTCCGCAGCCAGAGCCTTTGAAGTGATAAACTTCAAAGGCTTTTTTTATTTGTAGTATGTAGGCCAAACAGGAAATATAAAAGATCGTTTCAAGCGGCATAATTTGGTCTATGAGAGATATACATCGATGTATCAGCCGTGGAAATTGAAAGGATATGTTAGGGAAGCCACAAGTGGCGAAGCGATGCAACTGGAGAAGAAGTTGAAGAATTTAAGTAAGGCAAGGCTAATGTTATTTGTAGCGAAATATTGCAACAAAGAAGGCAAGGGTACTGACGAAGCATAGCTTGTCAGCATTCGAATCCCTCTCTCCACCAGTTGGTGGTTAAGGCACTGGCAACACAAAGATTATTAATATAATACCGTAAGTGTTATTATTGACTGGTTCTTTCCGGCATAGTTAGTCTCCACAATAGCCATATATTTTTATTTATATTCTTTAATGAGGTTACTATTAGATTGTTCTCTGTAAAAAAAACTGTGATTACCTGCCAGGCAAAAGAAAAGATTAGCGGATGCTTGCATTTATGCTCTTTGGGTTATAAATTTATAACGATTGCCTGCCTTTTGTATCAGCAATTATTTCAGTATTGGCCGGTGTTTGGGAGTATTGTTAATAAAAATTGTAATGAAAACTTTTTTAACAAATCCTGACGAACCTCAAATAAATATCACTGTTGATGATAGTGCTGATACGTTTATACGTACAACTGCGCAATTACATTTGTCTGCCAGTGATGTTCAATTTTTAAAAAATATTTCTGTGCCTGGCGTTGAATGGGAAAATATATTCCGGAAATCAGTCCTACACAGAGTAGATACTCTTATATACTATAGCCTCAAAAAAAATTGCTTACTGGATATCTTGCCGGATGAAATAGTTCGTAAGTATAAAACAAACTATTACTGTATTGCAATTCACAATTCTATTCTAAACAGCGAAATAAAAAGCCTGTCGGCTCATGCAGGTACTAAAATTATATTATTAAAAGGAACAGACCTGATGAATTATTTCTATCCGGATATTGCTATCAGGTCAACTTCGGATATTGATTTGCTAATTGAAAAGGAAAATGTAAAAGAAGCCTGGTTGCGAATCAGGGATTCAGGGTTTATAAATGAATGGAGCGAACCTTTGGGCGCATATAAATCTTCTTTGCATAAGAAATTAAGCCAAATGCGCCAGGTTAGGATAAATTTAGACGCATATCATCATTTGCCACCATTGAGAAACGAAAAGGGGACAAGTGTGGAAATACATTGGAATCTTTTTGTTTCAGGGGAATTGGAGCCGGTGACTCTCGAAGCCATACGTACTGCGAGGAAAATAAAAGACAATATTTATGTTTTATCAGATGAAATGCGGCTGCTGAATCTGTGTGAGCATTTTTATGCTCACTTGAGTTCGTATGGTGTAATGGCATATCGGGGCATTTGTGATATAAATGAATTGGTAAGGGAAAAGCAGAATACGCTGGAATGGGATTATATCAAGGATTTGATATCGGGGAATAAGTTAAATGAAATTGTCGTTTATGTTTTATCACTCTGCTATCAGTTTTGCAATACTCCAATTCCATCTGCTTTCCTGGATACCAGGTTATTCTCGTCGGTAGAAATAACACTGGATATTTTATTTGGCAAGTTGAAATTGGTAGATAATTATTTTGAAGATTCATTGTATTCCAGCCCTGTTACGGCAGGAATGAAGCATATGCCTATTCGAAAGAAGAAGGTATCTCATGTTATTCAACAAATCTGTTTCATACGAAAGAACGGCTCAGTTTTCCGGTATGGGTTAAAAACGGTCTTTCCTGATATAAGTTGGATGAAATTTCAGTATGGGAAATATGGAAAAGCCGTTTGGGCCTATTATCCGTATTATTGGTGGCGTGTGCTAAAAAAATATCTATTTAAGAAAGAAATTCAGGTAGTATAAAATAAAGATGCCTTTTTGTATAGCACAGGAAATTTTATTCATTTCATCATAAATCAATAACACATGGAAGAAAAATTATCTCGCCAAACAAATTTAGGGAGTAAGGCCTCATCCGGAGGGGGAGATCCCGAAAATTCAATTTCAAGGCGCACAATGTTGAAAAGGTCACTGGTATGGAGTTCCCCCGTGATTCTTTCCTTTATGATACCATCCAGGGTGTCTGCAAAAGAAAAAAGCGTTGTTTGTACCGCTGCCGGCGACCCAAAAATATGCAGCCGTTGTGAAATAAGAGCATGTGATACGGAAGGTTGTTTAGGCCCATGCGATAAAGAATCACCCGGATGTCCGAACAATTGCGACTGGTGTGACGGGGGATTGTTGGATATCTGTAATCCTAACTTTTAAATCTTAGATGTGATTTCAGCAAAAGCGAAGGAGTATCCTATTAGCAACATAAGCTTAGAGATAACAAAAGCATGTAATCTGAGATGTAAGTATTGTTATCTGGTACAGGATCCGGTTACGGCAAATCACTCCGGCGTATATGAAAAGGATCATATGAGCGTTGCTACAGGGAAGAAAGCTATTGATTTTTTACTGAACAACTCAGATGAAAATGCAAAATGTGGCGTTAGTTTCATTGGTGGAGAGCCTTTGTTAAATTGGGCTGTACTTAAAAAATTAGTACTTTATGGCGAAGGCAGGTTTAAGGGTACTTCCAAAACGA
>CAZKPH010000046.1:0-6665 GCA_964554605.1 uncultured Ferruginibacter sp. | reverse complement strand
CGATCGATTTTGGTATAACAACAAATGGGTGCCTGTTAGATACAGAGAAAATACAATTCATAATTGAGCATCAAATCTCCCTGACACTCAGTTTTGATGGCACACGTATAGCTCAGGATGCTATGCGTGTCCGTATCAACGGAAAAGGGACTTTTGATATTTTATTAGAAAAAATCAGCCTGCTAAGAAGTTGCCTGGGAAGTTTACAATCGAAAAGATTGAACGTAAGGGCCACTGTTACAAAAAGAGATTTGGATATTGTTGGCATTGCTGATAGTATCGAATCGTTGGGCTTTGGCGATTGTACTTTAACATTGGTTACTTCCGCTGACGACAGTGAAGAATATGCTCTTACAAAAAAAGATATTCCGGTGATACTTAACGCATATAATGACTTGGCGGAGCGGTTCTATGAGAGGCTGGTCACAGGTAAAAAAGAGCCTTTATCATGGTTCAAAAAATATTTTGACCGGGTAGTATACCTACATGCCAAGGAGGTTACATGTGGTGCCGGGCTGGGGTATATAGGAGTATCTGTAGATGGGAGTTTTTTTATTTGTCATCGATTCTTTGGCATACCCTCTGGAAAAATGGGTGACCTTACAGCCGGGATAGACCGTTCATTTACAGACACATTATTGAAGAACCCTATCGGCCTTAAAGAAGCATGTAAACAATGTTGGGCGAGTAAGTTCTGTGGGGGAGGTTGCTATTTTGAGGGATATATCAAGGGGGGCGATTATTTTATGCCCAATGATTTGCTTTGTGATGTAACCAGGCATTCCATAATGCTTTCATTAAAGATTTATTCGAGGTTGTTGCGTGAACAACCTGCGATATTACAGCAATATACTAAAAGCAAAAATTATATGGCCAGTAATAACCCAGATGCAACTTTAAATAATGAAGTTGACCAAGAAGTGAATACAAGTACTATGGAAACTGATTTCTTATATGACAATTACTCTCATCCTTGCAGGAATGCAGGGGTAATTGAGCAGGAAATAGATAATGAGATCATTCTTTATAATTCGGAAGACCATAAGGTATATGCTATTAATCAGTCTGCAAGGAAGATATGGGAGTGTTGTGATGGCGATAAGACTATAGGTGAAATCAGTCAGAAACTTTCCGATGAATTTGGTATACCTGTTGTTGATATTTTATCAGATGTTCAAAAGGCCCTGATTAATTTCAGTACGCATAATTTATTAATGCGCCAGGGCGAAAAGAAACCTCTTTGAACTTAAAATATCATTATAAGTGAAAGATATACTGATTTTTCTCAATGGGCCTTCCATAGCTATCCGGGTGGCAGATCTGAAAATAATCAAAGCGCTTGAAATCAATTATAAGCACATGATTATTAAAGGGTCAGATAAAATTATCAGGCGGATTGAAGTTATAAAAAATGGATCAGGTTATTCAGTAACCGGGAATGCGTATTCCGAACTGAAAGCAAATTCATATCAGGGTATTTTAGATTGTTTAGAATCTGAAATTGTATTGAGCTTTATTGCTTTGAATAATCATTTATTGCTTCTTCATGCGGGCGCAGTTGCGAAGGAAGGTAAGGCTATTATGATTGTAGCCTCCAGTTGTATGGGCAAAAGTTCCCTGATAGCTGAATTGTGCAGAAAAGGGTGGGAGTATTTATCAGACGAGATAGTCGGTTTGGATATGGGTACAGGATTACTTTACTCTTTCCAGCGATCTATTCAGCTTAGATCGGATATTAAAGGAAAAGAATTGTGTATCGAGCAGCTTAATTCGAAAAATGCTTTTATCCCTCATAAATTGTATATAGGAGAGTCCCGGCTTACCATTCTTATTTTCCCTTTTTTCAGTTTGAACGGAAGAACATGCATCGAAAAGTATCCTTCTTTTCTTGCAATGAAGGATATTTTAGAGAACTGTCTTAATTATTCGTATCATAAATACGAGGCTTTTCGTTACATAGCAGAAATGTCCAACAATATTCCACTACGCAGATTGCCTTATTCTGAGGCTCAGACAGCCGCCAGGTTAATTTTAGAGGATTTTGACAATGGAATGGAGAAAAAATATGACTTATACTAAAATATTTTATGTAATTTTTATTATATTGATTATTAATTGTTTATAGTTCATTTTATCTGCTTTTGCTATAAATTTTTCGTGTGGTGTAAAAAAAATCAAAAAAAAAATTAAAAAAAATTTGGAGATTAAATATTTGTTTTTACCTTTGCAAAACCTTACACACAAATTACAATATCTACTTTATCCCCCTTACAATCAGTATCCTCTTTAGTTATTTAAAGAGTTGCATGTAAAGAATCATGTTTCATTCATTATTCCAAATGTTTGAAAGATATCATCCTCTATCTTAGTGAAATTTCCTACGTTTAATGCGTCTTTAAAGTAGTATCCTGTGTGCTAACCACCGTACCTAAAACCTTAGCACCATGAAAATTGTTTTCTTATCTGTAAGCCTTAATGTAGATCCGGCACTGGTTATTTTCCTTTTATTATGTGCCCTTTTCGTACTAGTAATGTCTTCCACACGTTTCGGGAAGTTTTCTGCAATACGTGTAAGACCTTCCAACCTGTTAGAAAAAATCAGGTCTGCAAAAAAATTATTGCTGTTGGGCCTTATATTGGCACTTGGCAATTTTGCTAATTCACAAAATACAATTGTGAATTATAGTTTTAATTCCGGGTCAAGTTATGCTGCGCAAGCGCCAACACTGGCAACGGGTATTACAAGTTCCGTAACTGGTACTGCGGCTTTCGCCACTACTACAGGGACTGCTTCCGGCACAAATGCTTTCACGGCAAACAGTACTGCCGGGAATTCGCTTTATAGTGCTGTGAATAATTCCTGGACATTCACCTTAGGAGGGGCTGCTCTCCCGTCTTACAAATCTTTTAAAGTTTACTATCAGGTTTTAAGGCAGTCAAGCTCCAGTAACACGGTCACGCTTTCTTATAGTGTAAACGGAGCGTCTTATGTTACCACAGGGATTACTGCCACAGTTGGAGCTAATCCTATCACGACAACTACTACTAATGTTTGGTATGAAAGCCTGCTGGTCTTGCCTGTTGCGGCTAACAATCCATCAACTTCACTATCTTTTAAACTCACAATCGGCAATAGTGGAAACGGGCTTACTCGTTTAGATAACTTTGAAGTGCAGGCCGATCCTGCAGTTCAGGTATCTGCGTTTTCCGGGAATACAATTTGCTCGGGAAGTACAGGCCAACTGACAGCTACCATTACCGGTGGTTTATCTCCATATACCGTGGTTTATAATGATGGTACTGCTAATCGTACAGCAACGGGAGTTACTTCGGAAAATCCTTTTTCCGCTTATACAAATCCATCTGCAACTACTTCTTATAGCTTAGTCAGCATTACTGATGCTCGTGGGGCAATACGTAGTTCAAACTTTACAGCTTCAACAGCCACTATAACGGTAAATGCTTCACCAGTAGTTTCGGCAAATACGAGTAATTCAACAATTTGTATCGGAAGTTCCGCCACACTGTCGGCTACGGCTACATCTGGTGTAACAAACACAACATCCGGCACTAATTCTACTGCCTATACAATTCCTAATAATAGTGCAACAGGGGTTTCTTCTGCTATTAGTGTCTCCGGTTTGCCAACAACCATGAGCCAATTAATAGATATTTCCGTTAAGGTAAATGTTACTCATACAAACGATGCGGATATTGAATTATATCTTATTGCTCCTGGCGGGTCTATATCCACGGCAGCAAATGGTACATATATGAATACAATTGTTGCCGGCCAGTCAATAGCATTAGCTTCTGACGATGGCGGAACCGGCAATAATTACACTAATACTATTTTCTCCGATGCTGCTACTTCAACAATTGCTGCATCGGGTGCTTCCTCACCATTCACCGGCACATATAAGCCAGAACAGGCTTTCAGTACATTGACAGGCAATCCTAATGGTACCTGGACATTGAAAGCTTTGGATGATAATAGCTCTACTTCGGGCGGATCGTTGGTTAACTGGACAATAACATTTACTTATAAAAATGGATTAACTTATACATGGACATCTTTGCCTGCAGGGTTTACTTCATCATTGCTTAGCCCGGGCAGTGTGTCTCCGGTTACGAGCACGAATTATATTCTGGCTGTTTCCGATCAGGGAAATGCTTGTACAATCTATGATACGGTGGCCGTGAATGTTTCACAACTGCCGACAGCAAATATTTCCGCAAATTATTGTATTGGTGGCGGTGGTGTTGAACTGGCATGTAATACAGATGCAACTTCTTATTTGTGGAATGATGGTGTTACAACACGTAAGGATACTGTTGACCTGGCTGGTGTTTATTCAGTTACCGTTACAAATGCTTATGGTTGTACTAATAGTGCTTCTTATACAGTTGCAAAAGAGTTAGTGGTAAATGGAGATTTTGAAGCGGGGAATACTGGCTTCACTTCTTCTTACCTTAATACACAAACGCAATATACTACTACCGGTACCGGGTTATGGACAGAAGGGTACTATGCTGTTGATACTAATGCCCACAATTATCATCCGAATTTTTACGGTACTGGTCATACAAATCCGGGAACCGGTAAATTCCTGATTGTAAACGGGTACCCGACTACCGAAGGTGTTAAGATATGGCAGGAAACCGTTACAATTAATCCGAATACAACTTACTATTTTTCGGCATGGGCATTGAGCCTTAATAATGTGTCTCCGTTTGCTCAGTTGAAATTTGCTGTAAATGATTCTACAATTGGTACTACAGCTATTCTTGCCGGAAATGCAAATACAGCACCGCCTTATAGCTGGGTTCGTTTCTATGGTACCTGGAATTCCGGTTCTGCAACTGTGGCTACCATTTCAATCGTTGACTTGCAAACATCTGCCGGTGGTAATGATTTCGGTTTAGATGATATTTCTTGTAGTACATTATCTCCTGTTACTTTTTCAGCTAATCCTTCCGGAAATGATGGCCAACCTGTTTGTGTAGGCAATACACTTAGCCTCATGGCAAATATAGCAGGCGGTTCAAGCCCTTTCACATATTCATGGACAGGCCCTGCAACAAGCTCTTTCAGTTCCAGCCTTGCTAATCCTTCGATTGGTTCTGTTGCAAAAGCTGATAGCGGGCAATATATTCTTAATGTTACAGATGCATTCGGTTGTTCGGCATCTGCCAATACTTCAGTAAATGTACTTGCTTATCCTGTTGACAAATCTGTTACGGCTGCTGCAAGTACAGTATGTTCTTCTTCTTCTACCAATATCCAAGTTGCTTCTTCACAGGTGGGAGTTTCTTACCAGTTACAGAATGCGGCTGATAATTCGGCGATAGGTTCAGCAGTAACCGGTACCGGCGGTACTATTAACCTGCCTACCGGAACACTTACACAAACTACTACATTTAGTGTTGCTGCTACAACAAGCGGGTCAACATGTAGTGTTGTATTGAATACAAAACCTATAGTAGTTGTGAATCCTTTGCCTACTCTCAGCGGTGCCAGCCAGGCAGTTGCTGTATGTTCTGGATCTTCTGCTCAAATAAACTTAGCCGGGCTTTTAGCAAACAGTACTTCTACTGTTACATATAAAATTAATGGTGGTACTACTCAAACTGCTACTGGAGTTGCTGCTAATGCTTCAGGAGATGCCAGTTTTTATACAGTAGCGCTTACAACGGCTAATAACGGCCAAATATTGCAAATAACAAGTGTCACCAATACTAGTGCTACGCCTAGTTGTTCACAGTCATTTACTACAAATGTTACATTATCTGTTAAAACAACAACATTAACAGGTGCCAGCCAGGCGGCTGCAGTTTGTGCCGGTTCATCTGCGCAGATCAATCTTACCGGCCTGATAGCGAACAGTACATCTACGGTTACTTACACAATTAATAATGGGTCTACGCAAACTGCTACAGGAATTGTTGCTAATGCCTCTGGTGCTGCAAGCTTCAATTCAATAGCATTAACTGCTGCAAACAATGGACAGATATTAAAGATTACGAGTGTAACAAATACAAGTGCTTCTCCGGGTTGTGCAACCAGCTTTGCCATTAACGTTACGCTTGCGGTTAATTCTTTGCCAACTTTGAGTGGCGCTTCTTTGGCTGCTGCTGTATGTTCAGGATCATCCGCACAGATCAATCTTACAGGTTTGGCAGCAAGCAGTACTTCAACAATAACTTATACGATAAACGGTGGTACTACACAGACTGTAACTGGCGTTGTTGCTAATGCTTCCGGAGCTGCTTCATTCAGCACATCAGCTTTAGCAACGGCAAATAACGGCCAGGTATTGCAAATAACAAGTATTACAAAAACAAGTACTACCCCGAATTGCTCTCAGTCTTTCACTCAGAATGTAACGCTGGTTGTAAATACGCCGGTATTAGGTTCGGCTGTCCAGGCGGCAACCATATGTTCTGGCAGTGCTGCGCAGATTAATCTTACAGGATTGATTGCAAGCAGTACTTCTTCCATCACTTATAAAATTAACGGTGGAACTACACAGACAGCTACAGGTGTTGTTGCTAATGCTTCCGGATCTGCCTCGTTCAATACGGTATCTCTTACAACATCAAATAATGGGCAAACTTTGCAGATAACAGGTATTACCAACACAGGTGCTACTCCTGTTTGTTCC
>CAZKPH010000045.1:0-11170 GCA_964554605.1 uncultured Ferruginibacter sp. | reverse complement strand
GGTCCCGTAGGCCGTTGCTTCATTCACCATATGTGGGGGGAGGTATTCCGTATACCCGGCGGCAATATTATAATCCAAGAAATATTGGATCAGAGCCCGCTGCAATTTTGCGCCCTTTCCCTTGTACAAGGGGAAGCCGCTTCCGGTTAGTTTTACCCCTGTTTCAAAATCCACCAGGTCGTATTTCCTGATTAAATCCCAGTGCGGAACGGCTCCGTCATAAAGTACAGGTTTGGTTCCTAATTCCCTCACTACTTCATTGTCTTCTGCTAATGTACCGGTTGGCACGGATAAATTCGGAAGGTTGGGAAGTTTTATTACCTCATCATGCAAAGCAACTTCCGCTGCCGCTAATTGTTCATTGAGGTTTTGAATCGTATTTTTATGCCGGGATACTTCCTGTTTCTTCTGATCAGCAGCTTCTTTTTCTCCTTTTCCCATTAATATCCCTATAGCTTTGCTGGCAGTATTCATCTCAGACTGAAGTGTTTCAGCTTGTACCTTCAGTTTTCGTACTTTATCATCCAGTTCTATTACAGTGTCTACCAAAGAGATATCCTTAAACCCTTTTACCTGTAATCTTTCTTTTACCAATTCAGTATTTTGACGTATAAAATTTACCTGTAACATTAGTATAAATCGTTTTATCTTATTTGCACAAAGATAAACTTCCACAGCTTATTATATACATTTGCTTATGCAAAATGCTAAAGATGATATTCAGGCACGCTGGCTGCAGCTTCGCATCCGGCTAAAAGAGCGATTCGGTATCAAGCCCGAAATGGACGGCATATTGTTTCTTATTGGCGTACAGGAACTTGGTAAAGGCCCAAACGATTTTACTAAAGAACAAAAGCAGGACCTGATGCATATAGCAGCCTGTACAGTTCTTGCACAGAGTGGATATTACATAATGTCTGGCTTCGATGAAGATGGCTGGCCACATTTTGAACAGGTAAAATCGTTGCCCGCACAATCTTCAATAGAACAGGAGAATTTTTTAAAAGATCATATTTTGCTTTATTTTGAGAAATTTTTTAGTGAGATATGAAAAGACTTTTCTCCCTGACACTGCTTTTTCTTAGCACATTTTCTTATTCAACCGCACAAATACAAAAGCAGGTAAAGAAAAATACCCTCAGGAAAACTTTTACAACCCAATCCCCTGTGCCTGTTCCGGGTACACGTATAAAGATTATAACCGATAGTGGCATTATAGTAATCCGGCTGTACGACAAAACTCCTAAGCACCGCGATAATTTTCTTAAACTTATAAAAGAACATTTTTACGACAGCCTGCTGTTTCACAGAGTGATCAGCACTTTTATGATCCAGGGTGGCGACCCCGGCAGTAAATATGCACAACAGGGAACCTTCCTTGGAGATGGCGATGTGGGGTATACCATCCCGGCAGAATTTGACACTGCGCTTTTTCACAAAAGAGGAGCCCTTGCCGCTGCCCGGCAAAGCGATGAAATCAATCCTGCCAGGGAAAGCAGCGGATGCCAGTTTTATATTGTGCAAGGGAAAAAATACACTCCCGAAGAACTTAGCATTATGGAACAACACCTGAAAAGAAATTTCAGTGCGGCTGCTAAAGAAGCGTATACAACAATTGGCGGCACACCTTTTCTTGATATGAATTATACCGTATTTGGAGAAGTAGAAAAGGGATTAGAAGTGATTGATAAAATCGCTGCGGCTGCTAAAGACCCTTCTGACAGGCCGTTAAAGGATATCAGGATGAAAATTAGCATTATAGGTAAATTACAGTCGCCCGTTTTACCGAAGTTTAGTAATTTGCGCCCTAATCACTTAAAATTGAAATAATGAATATCCCGGCAAATCTTAAGTATACAAAAGACCATGAATGGATCTCTTTGGATGGAAATACAGCTACTGTTGGCATTACCGATTTTGCGCAAGGCGAATTGGGTGACATTGTATATGTAGACATAACGAGCATAGGCAAAGCTCTTAAGGCTGAAGAAATCTTTGGGACTGTTGAAGCTGTAAAAACCGTAAGCGACCTTTTCCTCCCGGTTGCAGGTACTGTTATTGAGGTAAACCCGGCTTTGGATGCTAATCCGGAGTTGGTTAACAGCGATCCTTACGAGCAAGGCTGGATGATTAAAATAACGGTTGAAAACCCTGCAGATATTGATACTCTTCTTTCTGCTGAAGGATATGGCGCTTTGATAGGTTAATACAATATCCCTTTTTGTATATGCACACATTACCCGTAAAAAATTTCCTGCCAGGCATTGCCTGGTTTTTTATTGTGCTTACATTACTTTGCCTGCCGGGTACTGTTATTAGTTCTACTGTTACATGGTTTGATAAACTCCATGGAGACAAAATAGTGCACATTTTTCTTTTTGGCGTACTGCATTGCCTGTTTTGTTTCCAATAATAAAAAGCAAATGGAGTATCGGATTTAAAAAGCAATATCTTATCCGAATCGGAATGGCAATATCTATCTGGGGCATAACAACAGAATTTATCCAGAAATTTTACATCCCGGGCCGCAGTTTTGATCTTACAGACTGGATTGCCGATTCTTCCGGGGTATTGTTTAGTATGCTTGCCGGGTTTAGAAAACTCAATGCACACCTTATTGGTTTCAAATAATCATTTTGAAATAATTTTCGATTAAACAAGCAATTATATATGTCTGTTTTTTTATTTTAACAAAAAAATGTATAAGGAGGGGATTATTCTTTACAGGTATGTTTACTATACGCATTGGGCTATTTTACTTACATTTGTAACCTAACAATAGAGAAATGGAATATAATACCACGAGGAATTCGTTGATGATGAGAGAATATGGGAGGCATATTCAAAAAATGGTAGAGTACCTGCTTACCATAGACGACAAGGAAAAACGCCAGAAAAACGCAATGGCTCTTATAGAACTCATGGGGTTCCTGAATCCGCACCTGAAAAATGTAGAAGATTTCCGCCATAAGCTTTGGGATCATTTATTCTTTATCAGCGATTTCAAATTGGATGTGGAAAGCCCTTATCCAATCCCCACAAGAGAAACATTAAAAGCCAAACCTGAAGTTTTAAAATACCCTAAGAAATATCCAAAGTACAATCATCTTGGAAAGAATATAGAAGTTGTTATTGATAAAGCTCTTAAGGAAGAGAACTCGGAAAAGAAACAAGGGTTCGCTAATGCTATTGCCTACTACATGAAACTCACTTACAGCAACTGGCACAAAGAACTTGTACACGACGATAATATACAAAGCGAGTTGCAAACTATTACGGAAGGCCAGCTCGAATTTAACAACCGGCCTTTCATTAAGCACCGCACAGATAATAGAAACGACCGTGATGATTTCCGGTCTGGCAACAGTGGCAGAAGAGATAACCGCAATTATGGTCAACGCAACAACAATGGAAACGGAGGCAGAAGGGACGGAAGAAATAACAACGGAAGAAACAATAACCGTAATTTTAAAAAAAGATTTTGATTGACAGGATCAGGGCTCTCTGATAATCCTGTATATGAAAATATCAATAATAACCCCGGCTATCCATGGAAGTTGGGGTTTTTTATTCGAGTGTAAAAATTAGAAGTCGTATTTTCAGGAAAATATTTGCCAAAAAATCATTAAATATTTACATCAATACATGAGTTCATTTGAAGTAAGAGGCGGAAAAAAACTTTCGGGAGAGATAATTCCGCAAGGTGCAAAAAATGAAGCATTACAGGTTATTTCTGCCGTATTACTAACATCGGAAAAAATAACAGTAACGAATATTCCCGATATTCTGGATGTAAACCTGCAAATAGACCTTTTAGCCGAAATGAACGTAAAAGTGAACAGGACCGACAGGAACACCTGTGAATTTCAGGCGGATGATGTAGATATCAATTATCTGAAAAGCAAAGCTTATCACAAAAAAAGCGGAAAACTCAGGGGCTCCGTGATGCTTGCCGGCCCTATGCTTAGCCGTTTTAAAAAGGCATATATACCCAAACCCGGCGGTGATAAAATAGGCAGAAGAAGGCTGGATACACATATCATCGGGTTTGAAAAAATGGGTGCTGCATTTCATTACCACGATGAAGGTTTCTTCCTGCTTGAAGCTGATGAACTAAAGGGCTGCTATTTACAATTAGACGAGCCTAGCGTTACCGGCACAGCAAATATTTTAATGGCAGCCGTAATGGCACATGGAAAAACCACCATCTACAATGCTGCATGCGAACCATATATTCAGCAATTATGCAAAATGCTGAATAACATGGGCGCCAAAATAACTGGTACCGGCAGCAACCTGCTAACAATAGAAGGGGTAGAAACGCTACATGGCACCGAACATGCAATGTTGCCAGATATGATTGAGGTAGGAAGTTTCATCGGCCTGGCCGCTATGACACAGAGTGAAATAACTATTAAAAATGCAGGCATTGATTATTTAGGAAATATACCGGAAAAATTCGGGCAGCTAGGCATAAAAATGAATCTTACCGGAGACGATATCTATATCCCTGCACAAGACATATACGAAATCCAAAAATTTATGGATGGTGGTGTACTTACTATTTACGACCATCCCTGGCCGGGCTTCACGCCGGATCTGCTGAGTATCATATTGGTGACAGCCATACAGGCAAAAGGCAGTGTGCTTGTACATCAAAAAATGTTCGAAAGCAGGCTGTTCTTTGTTGACAAACTAATTGATATGGGAGCACAGATCATTCTGTGCGATCCTCACCGGGCAGTAGTTATCGGGCTTGAAAGAGAAAAAAAACTCAGAGGCATAACAATGAGCAGCCCGGATATACGTGCCGGTGTAGCTTTGCTGATAGCTGCATTAAGTGCAGATGGCAAAAGTATCATTCAAAATATAGAACAGATAGACAGAGGGTATCAAAACATAGATGAACGCCTGAGAAATTTGGGAGCAGAAATCAGGCGCCTTTAGTATCCCCCCCAAGGAATTACTACAAAATTGTACCATGGAACAAGGTAACGTACTTACCCAAAAAAGGACTCCGGAAAACATTTTCTTATACCTGGGGCTTTTCTTTGGCTTGATTTTTATTTTTATTATCCCGCCTTTTCAAAACTGTGATGAAAGTAATCATTTTTTCAGATCTTACCAGATATCGGGGGGGGTATTCAAGGGTACCAAAGCAGAAAATATATCCGGCGGTTTTATACCAACCGACCTTGTTGCTATGGCAGACAGCCTTGAGCAACAATCTCCGGGAACATTCATTGCCATGCATCCGGAAAGGAAAATTGACATTTCAAGAATTGCCAGGTATAGGCAAAAAAAATGTGATGAAAATAAATTGGCCCTTACAGACTTCAGGAATACTGTTCTGCTAACCCCTTTTGTATACCTGCCACAAAGCACAGGTATAGGCATCGCAAGGCTATTGCGCCTTCCGATGCTATGGATGTTTTATATCGGACGTTTGTTCAATCTGCTGGCTTACATATCACTAATATATTTTTCTATCCGTAAAATACCCATATTCAAGTGGGGAATGATTTTGTTTGCCCTTGTTCCCATTACCCTGTCGCTAGCCGCTTCCTACTCTGCAGACGCAATCACAATAGCCATTGCCTTTACAATGTTTTCAGAAATTATCGCAGCTATTGCGGCTGGCTCGAAGATATCCCTCCGGGAAAAAAGAAGACTATTGTTCTTATCCCTATTACTAGGCCTTTGCAAACCGGCTTATTCATTGATTAATTTGTTGCTTCTACTAATCCCACGCAACAGGTGGAGTTCGCAAAAACATTTTATCGGATTCTCAATTTTATTTCTTTTCACTCCCTTTGCTATTTATTTTTTCTGGATGCAATTGGTAAAAAACATTTATATCCCTTATTATGAATTTGTAGACCCGATTGCCCAATCTCATTTTATCTTAAACCACCCTTTGCTGGCTATAAGGATTTGGATATATTCTGACCTTGTGAATATTAAATTCCTAATGTATTCATTCATCGGTTCACTTGGCTGGGCAGACACTTTTGTCCCAAAATACTTAGTAGCCGGGTATTTTATCATCTTCTTACTAAACGCATTGACTGAAGCTCCGTCCTTGATAAGCATAAATTTCAGGCATAGGGTACTGGCCCTTTTTATACTATTACTGAGCATCTTGTATATAGATATGGTCATGTATCTTTCGGCTACTGCCGCTAAAAGCTCATTTTTAAGCGCAATAAATGGAAGATATTTCATACCCTTTGCCCCGGTAATCCTGGTTATTTTCTGCAATTCATCATTGAGATTGAAAAATTTTCGGCATTACATGGAAAAAATCATCCTGCCTTTTTTTATCAGTATTACATTGGCTGCTACCGTCTGGGCAATACTGTATCGTTATTATTGTTTATAGCCAACATATTAACAATACTCTACAATGGCCTAAGCGATTGTTGTCTCATCCGGAAAGAAAAAGATTTTCGGCTATTTATTTAATCTATTCATTTTGTTTAAAAAAAATTGTATTATTATGTTGCAATAGTAAACAAGCCTTATTTAATCTCTGCTTACATGAAACCATCCTATGATATCACACCGGATCTGTTTGAAGATCTGCCTGGCGCTTTTTTTCAATATACACTTTATGAGGGTAAGAGTAATTTATTGCATCTCTCAAAAGGAATTTTTTCTCTCACGGGATTCAAATGCCGCGAATTCTTAAAAGACAAAACAGTTAATTTTTTTGACCTAATACATCCTGCCGATATCAAACGTATACAAAGGGAACATCAAAAACTATATAATGACCCGGCAAAAAAAAGTATAAATATCCGTTACCGTATGATAGATAAAAACGGGAAACCGTTATGGGTACAGGAAATAGCAAAGCGAAAAAAAACAGGGGGAAGATCCGGTAAAATATTAATATCCGGATATGTACTGGATATCACAAGCGATACAAAATACCATGAAATTGTTAAAACACTAAGAGCATATCAACATGCGGTAAATGAGAGCGCAATCGTTTCGCTTACTGATACAAAGGGCAAGATCATTTATGTAAATGAAAAATTCATTGAAGTATCCCAATACGGCAGAGAGGAATTGGTTGGATTCAAACACAATATTATTAAAAGCGGACATCATCCCCGTGAATTTTATACCCAATTGTGGAAGACAATAAGCGAAGGAAAACCCTGGCGGGGCGAAATAATGAACAGAGCCAAAGATGGCACTTACTACTGGGTAGATACTGTTATCACACCTATCCTTAATCAAGACAGGAAAATCGTTCAGTACTTATCTATCAGGAATATTATTACCCGGCAAAAAGAACAAGAAATAAAACTGAAAGAAAATGAAAACAGGTTCAGGGATATTGTAGAAAATACAACAGATATGATCCAGGCTGTAGATACAAATGGCAATATCCGGTTTGTAAATGAAAGCTGGAAAAAAAAGATGGGTTATTCGGACCGTGACGTAATCGGCAAAAACATATTTCAATTTATTCACCCGGATAGTAAAAAACACTGCGAAAGCATCTTCAGAAAAATAAAAAAAGGAGAGGATGTCAAATCGGTAGAAGTAATTTTTCAGACAAGAAACAATAAAAAAATATTTTGCGAAGCTAATATCAATAGCAGGTTTGAAAATAATAAAATGATCCTGACACGGGGAATATTCAGAGATGTAACAGAAACCCGCCAGTATAAAGAAATACTAAAAAGGCACAGAACGCAACTTGAAACCGCTCAACACCTGGCCAGGCTTGGCAGCTGGTATTATGATGTTCCTAAAAACCTTCTTGAATGGTCGGACGAAACCTATCGTATCTTCGGAGAGAACAGGAATTTCTCTCCCAGCTATGAATCATTTTTAGAAAAAATACATCCGGAGGACAGGGAATACGTAATATCACGCTGGAATGAAGCGTTTAGAGGCAGGAAATATGATATTGAACACAGAATACTGGTAAACGGAAAGGAAAAATGGGTAAGGGAGCTTGCCATAATAGAATTTGGCGAAAATGGAAACCCTTTGCACTGTATTGGTTCGGTGCAGGATATTACAGAAAGAAAACAAGCAGTTATATTACTGCTTCAACATCAGGAACAGTTGAACGAAGCACAAAAAATTGCAAAACTCGGAAGTTATGTATGGGACACGAAAAACGATACATTAACGGGAAGTGCGGAATTATTTAAAATTATCGGAATAAAAAAGCCGAGGCAATACGCTATTTTCAGTGAACTTTTTTCTAACATACACCCCGAAGACAAAGAAACTGTTGCAGAAAAAATAAAAATATCTCAACAGCATGGAAATGCTTTCACTGTACAATTTCGCTATATTACTCCCGGTGGAAAAATTAAATATATCGAAGCCAAACGGCTGGATGCAGATTACGACAAAAGCAAAAACAACTTTTTTACAGGAACAATACAAGACATCAGTGACCTGAAGAATGTAGAAAGGAATCTTTTTAACTCTATAATCGAAACAGAAGAAAATGAGAGGGCCCGTATTGCAGCAGAGCTTCACGATGGCGTATGCCAGTATCTTGCAGCCACGAGAATGTTGTTGAGTTCCATCCGCAAATCTGTAGATGGAGAAAACAAAGAATTATATCTTTCCCTGGACAAATGTGCAGAGCTGATCGATGAATCCGTAGAACATACCCGCCATCTCTCCCATCAACTTTTGCCACAATCCCTTCATGAATTGGGATTTCTGGGTTCTGTTAAAGAAATTGTTCGTTTGCTGAACGATGTAGATAGTAAAAGATATTCCCTGATTGTAAGTGGAAACGAACTAGAACCGGAATCGCATATTGCTGCAAACTTATATCGTATAATTCAGGAATTTACAGGAAATAGCCGCAAATATTCAGAGGCAGAAAAAATAGAAATCACAATCAATTATTTTACAAGTGGCATGGAAATTCTTTTGCATGACAATGGCAAAGGTTTTGACTTGAAAAAGATAAAACAAAAAAAGGGCATCGGGCTTTACAACATGATAAAACGGATTGAATCCATAGGAGGCATATATAATTTTACTTCAGAGAGAGGGCAGGGGGTTTTACTGAAGATCGACCTTCAGTTTCCCTGATAAAAAACGGGGACAATTTATCATTGCCCCCGAAAAACGAAAATGAGAATTATAACTATTAAGCAAATTCGTCCTGGGCAACTTTATTGTAGTCGTCTATCAATTTCTTTTGAATTTCTCCCGGCACGGCTGCATATTCGGCAAATGCCATTTTAAACTTTGCTCTTCCTTGTGTTATTGAACGCAGAGAAGAAGAATAATCATGCATTTCAGCGAGTGGCACACGGGCGGTTATTTTTGAAAAACTACCTTCCCCATCAATACCCTCTACAATAGCCCTGCGTGTTTGCAAATCGCCGATTACTGCGCCGGTCAGGTCTTCAGGGGCTAACACAGTAATTGTATTGATTGGTTCCAATATTTGCGGGCTTGCATTTTTAAATGCTTCTTTAAAAGCTTTAAGCCCGGCAATTTTGAAAGCCATATCATTTGAATCTACCGGATGCATCTTGCCATCGAAAAGGCAAACCCTGATATCTCTTGCATAGGAACCGGTAAGCGGGCCTTCATTCATTTTTTCCATAACCCCTTTCAATACGGACGGCATAAAGCGGGCATCAATGGCCCCCCCTACAATACAGTTATAGTATACGAGTTTCCCTCCCCAAGGAAGGTCATGTACTTCTCGGCCTCTTACTGTAAGCCCATTAGGTTCAGGCATACCTTCATACCATGGTTCAATTCGGATACTGACTTCCCCAAATTGCCCGGCGCCGCCTGATTGTTTTTTGTGGCGGTAAATCGCCTCAGCCATTTTGCATATTGTTTCCCGATAGGGTATGCGAGGTTTATTGAATTTTACTTCTACGCCAAAATTATGTTCAATCTTCCATTTGATTACGGAAAGATGCATATCTCCCTGGCAATGAATTATGGTCTGTTTCAATTCCGGGGAAACTTCTACGGTCACAGATGGGTCTTCCTCTCTCAACTGGTGCAGTGCCTGTGACAATTTTTCCTCATCGCCCTTTTTTACAGTTTCGACAGCGATACTCATAACCGGAGCAGGAAATTCTATTGGCAGCAAATCAATATTTTTACCTTTTTCGTGTAAAGTATTATTAACATGTGTGTTTTTCAATTTTAAAGTGGCCCCGATATCACCGGCAACCAGTTCATCTACATTGATTCTTTTGTTCCCTTCCACAACAAATAACTGGTTGACCTTTTCCGTAACTCCTGTATTTTCATTTACAAGTTCCATACCTGCCCTTACTTTTCCGGAATATACCTTAAAGAAAGACATATCCCCGATATGAGATTCGGAAATGGTCTTGAAGATGAAGATACATGCCTGGCCATTTTCGTCGCAAGGCAGTTCATCGCCTGCTTTAGTTTTCTGCGGTATCATTTCTTTTGCACATGGGCAGATATTATCAATATATCCCAACAGCCTTCCAACACCCATATCCGTTTTGGCAGACACGCAGAACACAGGAAAAAGGTCATGATGAATCATTGATGCTTTCAACCCGGTTTTCATTTCATCTTCTGTTAGTTCGCCCTGTTCAAAATATTTTTCCATTAAGCCCTCATCGTTAGCAGCGATAGCTTCTATCAGTTCTTTGTGCAACTGATCGGCTTTGTCTTTTTCTTCTTCAGGAATGGGAAGTTTTTGTGGTTTTCCACCATCTCCCGGAAACTTATATAGTACCATGTGCAAAAGATCTACAACGGTATTAAAATCCGTACCCTGATTAAGCGGATATTGCACCAAAACAACATTGCTGCCGAAATGGCTTTTTGCTTCTCTTACCGTTTTGTCAAAATCAGCTTTTTCATGATCTAGTTGGTTAATAGCAAAGATCATGGGTGTTTTAAACTGTTCGGTGTACTGCCAGATGATATCGGCACCAACTTCCACCCCGTAAGTGGCATTGAGTAGCATTACTCCGGTATCTGCCACACGTAAAGCGGTAATTATTTCACCCGAAAAATCGTCATATCCCGGAGTGTCGATAATATTTATTTTGTAGCCCATCCATTTGGTATGCAGCATTTTTGAAAAAATACTATGCCCCTTCTCCTGTTCCATTTCGTGATAATCGCTCATTGTATTTTTTGTTTCTACAGTACCTCTCCGGTT
>CAZKPH010000044.1:0-11249 GCA_964554605.1 uncultured Ferruginibacter sp. | reverse complement strand
GAGCCAAAACATATTTGTCCCTGTGAGGAAAAAAAAGACAGACATAAGAATAATCCCGGTCAATAACAGATAAACTTAGGCCCTGGTTGACAGGATAATGGGATGCGGCCGTAGGCAGATATTCCTGAAAAAGGAATTTTTTCTTGCCGGAATCAAAAAAAGCAACCGTACAATCGGTAAAAACATTTGCCTGCTCCAATTCTGAGCTTACTGAATCTAATAACACAGATTTTGGAATCGATGTATCCATCTTGATAAGGAAAATATTCCTCGAAGGCATTTCCACTGATTTTTGCAGATGCTCAATGGATGTGTTGCTAAAATCCTCATAGAGGCTACGAATTGATTTTACAACATTGGTAGTAAATTCTTTTTGTTCAAAGGCATATTGTTTACTTGACCAATACAATTGTGCCACTATAATAAAAGCAATAATTATAGCAGAAAAAACTATGATTCGTTTTAATGTGGCAGAATGCATATTTAATACACTACAAAGATGAAATCATTTGTTAAAAGCATCTTTGAGAGTCTCGTTAATCAATAGTTAAACAGAAAATCTTGATTTTTACGAAAGATACGACTGCTCTTGGTATCTTCGCTTAGTTTGTCCGGTAAAATGAATATTACAATCAATGATCTAACATTTCCCGAAGGGGGAACAAACGGCTTTAGGCATCTTATTGCCCGGTTGATGAGCCATTATGCCACAGAACATCCCGGGCACAGGATTATTTTCTTTACAGATAAATACGAATGCTTGCAGCAAAATATTACGACGCCGAATATATTGTTTATCCCCTTCGGTGAAAAGAAAGGAGTAGTCGGGAAAATAGTACAGCAATATTACCGTTTCCCGGCAGCATTGCGCAGGTATAAACCGGATATACATATCTGTATTAACAGCTACCCGTCTAGTCTAAATAATATACCCCAGATACTCTTTATAGATGGCATCGGTTTCGCACAGAACCCTCCAAAAAATGCTCTAAAGACGCTTGTTCAGGTAAAATCCATTATTACTTCATCACACTTTTTCCAACGCCTTATTTCTGCTGCCTATCAGATAGAAGAAAAAAATATTGAAGTAATATATACTTTACCGTCAGGGCTTTATGCTCCACGAGAAGAAGCATTTAGGAATAGAATTAAGAAAGAACACACAAACGGGATGGAGTATTTCCTTTGTGAAGCTGATACGAACGAGGAAACAGAATTGATTGTACTATTGAAAGCATATTCCCAATTCAAAAAATGGCAAAGAAGCAGTATGCCTCTCGTCCTTGCATCCTGCAAAGCGGATTTCCCCGAAAATTTTGAGAAAATGCTTTCTACATATAAATACAAAAACGATGTGAAGATATTAACGGGAGTGAATGATCTTGAATTATCTGAATTATATTCGGCCGCCTACTGTTATATAAATCCATTCTCCAATATCTCTTATCGTTGTATGCTACAGGCAATACAATGCCACATCCCGGTAATTAGCCGTCGCCATGAAATCTTTGAAGAGATCTGCGGCAATGCAGTTATATATGTAAATGAAGATACTGCCGCCAATTTTGCCTCTCTTATGATCGACATATATAAGGATGAAAATAAAAGGGCCGATATGATCGAAAAAGGCAAAGCACAATTAAACAAATACGATACAAGCCTGCCGTATAAACAATTAAACAAATTGCTCCGGCGAACATAACAAACCCAAACACTTTATCTTTGTGTTTCAATATAAATATTTATGACTCCATCCACTATCACAATAGATGTGTTCTTAGACAAAGCAAAGATACCCGAACAAATCAAATGGAATGCAAGCGGCAGTACTGCTGAAGAAGCACAAAAAGCGAAAGCAATGTTTCTTGCTTTTTGGGATGGTGCGGAAAAAACCGCCTTACGTATCGATTTATGGACAAAAGAGATGATGATGGATGAAATGGCTGATTTCTATTATCAAATGCTGATAACAATGGCAGATTCTTTCCAAAGGGCTACGCATCAGGATGAATTAAGTAATGACCTGAAAAATTTTGCAAAGGAATTTTTTCAAAAATTCAGGAACATACAACTCAAACAACAATTGTAATCATAAACTCGTAAAATAAATATACCATGAGCTTAGAGCAAAAAGTTATGGCTGAAATGAAAGAAGCCATGAAAGCAAAGAATGAAGCCTTATTACGTGGATTGAGAGCCATAAAAGCCGAAATAATCAAAGCCAAAACTGAACCGGGGGCCGGTGGAGAAATCGATGAGTCAATAGAACTGAAACTGTTGCAGAAAATGATGAAGCAAAGGAAAGATTCCCGTGAAATATTTGATACGCAGGGAAGGGCAGACCTGGCACAGAAAGAAAAAGAAGAAATGGATGTTATCGAAAAATTCATGCCACAACAATTAAGTGAAGATGCTATTAAAGAAGTAGTTGCCCGTATCATTGCAGATACAAATGCCGGTTCGCCCGCCGATATGGGAAAAGTGATGGGTGTTGCCTCCAAACAACTTGCCGGGCAGGCCGATGGTAAAACTATCAGCACAATAGTAAAAGAACTCCTTAGCAAATAAACACAATAGCTTGATAGATATACTTTTCGGCATCTTAACAAGTATTGCCATAGTAAAAGGGTACAGAAAAGGTATTATCATAGCACTTTTCTCTATCATTGCTTTGATAATAGGGATTATGGCTTCATTGAAATTCTCTTCTTCTGTAGCCTCTATGCTGGAACATAATGGCTATACAAATGCCAAATGGGTGCCTTTTGTTTCATTTGTTGCTGTTTTTATCCTGGCTGTATTATTGGTCAACTGGTGCGGCAAACTGATTGAAAAAACTATTGAAATGGCTATGCTCGGCTGGTTGAACCGCATTGGGGGTATAATTATTTATATCTTACTATATACACTTATTTTTAGCGTATTTATTTATTATGCAGAAAAATTTCATCTGCTGACCAATAAAAATACGGAAGGCTCTTTTGTATACCCGTATATACGCCCATTAGCGCCGCATATTACAGATACGATAGGGAAACTTATACCGTTTCTTAAAAATATATTTACTGAGTTGGATAGTTTTTTCGGGGATGTGACATCGAAAATACCCCATTAGACGGCAGGAAATTATATTTACCGTATTTTGAGCTAATTACCTTATTTTGCATAATAGTTTGAATAGTAGAAATACCAACCTTACGAAGAATGAGTTACGAAATAAAACAAGACGGAAAATTTAAATATATAGAAGAGGGTCAGGGAGAACCACTTGTGCTGCTGCATGGGCTTTTCGGAGCCTTGAGTAATTTCAAAGACCTGATTGAACATTTCAGAAAAAATTTTACCGTGATTGTTCCGATGTTGCCTCTCCTTGACCTTGATTTGCTGCATACATCCGTTGGTGGTTTACATAAATTTTTACAAAAATTTGTTGAACACAAAGACTATAAGAACATCCATCTATTAGGTAATTCCCTGGGTGGCCATGTAGCACTGGTATATATTCTTAAACATCCCGAACGCGTCAGGTCTCTCATACTTACCGGCAGTTCAGGTTTGTTTGAAAACGGTATGGGGGATTCCTATCCCAAAAGAGGCGATAAAGAGTATATCCGGAAAAAAACCGAACTGACCTTTTATGACCCTGCTATGGCAACGGAAGAACTTGTTAGTGAAGTTTTTGAGATTACTAATAACCGCCTGAAAGTAATTAAAATCATTGCACTTGCTAAAAGTGCCATCCGCAATAATCTGGGAGAAGAGCTGAATGAAATAAAGCAGCCTACCTGCCTTATCTGGGGCAAAAACGACACCATTACCCCTCCGTTCGTTGGTGAAGAATTCCACAAACTTATTCCCAATAGCGAATTACATTTCATTGATAAGTGTGGCCATGCCCCTATGATGGAGGTTCCCGAAGAATTTAACAAAATACTTGAAGGCTTTCTTACAAAATTAAGAGAACCTGTTGCAGCAAATTAGCCGTTTGCCTCCTCTATACAGTATTGTACGTACCCGCTACGGGTGCGTATCATACAATAATATTTAAATATGTTAACAGCCGATCTGATAAATAATAATATACCCAGGTTACAACTCCAGGATACAATAGCCAAAGCTTTGCTGTTGACAAATGATTTTGGCATTACTCACCTGCCTGTTGTAGCCGAAGATATTTTCCTGGGCCTTATCAGCCAGGATGAATTACTGGATGTAGAAGACAAAGGGTATATAATTGAATCTTTGCAAGAACATTTCATCCGGCATTCCGTTTACGCCAATGAGCATTTTCTAAGCGCCGTTAATTATGTAAATAGAACAGAATCGTCGATAGTCCCAGTTACAAATAAAGACAATGAATTGCTGGGTGTCATTACCGTCCCAATATTAATGAAAACAATGGGCAATTTTTCCGGTGCTGCCGAGATCAGCGGCATTATTGTACTGGAAATGGATCGTTCACAATTTTCAATATCGGAAATAAGCCGTATTGTAGAAAGTAATGACGCAACCATCCTGCACATGAACACAACTATACATCCTGTAACGGGAATGCTTACGGTAACCCTCCATCTCAACAGAAAGGAAATCACTACTATATTGGCTACTTTTGAAAGATATGATTTCGATATCATCTATTCTTTCGGCAATGATGACTTCGGGCATGAGATTGAAGGCAATTATCTTCATCTAATGAATTATCTCGACATTTAAGCTGTATATATCTACTAACAGAAATTTCATAAATATTACATTACATTTACATTTCATCTATTTGTTATAGATAGCCTTGATGAAACGTTTCAAAGAAATATTACTGGGTATATGCATAATAATATTTACTAAAACCGGCTTGTCACAAAGCCGTAATGATATCCCCCTGGAAAATATTTCCGCCGAAACAGGTATGGCAGATTCTACTATGAAGGCCCGGGTGAATAAGATCAATGTGACAGGCAATAAAAAAACACGATTGTATGTTATACTTAGGGAGGTCCAGTTTAAAGAAGGAGACTCTCTATCCCTGACAAATCTCGCCGCTATCCTGAAAAAGACAAAAGAGCAAATATATAATACCACTCTTTTTTATGATGTTGTTGTCACTTTCGATGCTATATCCCAACATCTGATAGATATCAATGTAGACGTAAAAGAAAGATGGTACATATACCCTACACCACAGTTCCAGCCTGTAGACCGAAACCTGAATGAATGGATCGTAAAATACAAGGGCGACCTGGAAAGAGTAAACTATGGGCTAAAATTTCAACATTTTAACCTTACAGGCCGAAGGGATATTCTGAGAGCATACCTATTTAACGGTTATACACGACTAGCCTCTTTTACATATACACAACCCTACAGCAATAAAAAACTTACAGAAGGTTACGGTATCGGGGCTTTGTTCTCCCAAAGCCGCGAAATTGCCTATAAAACACTTCCCAATAACAAACTCGCTTTTTATAAAGACAAAGATTTTGCTTCCAAGGTGTTTAGTATTGGGTTCACATACATTATCAGGAAAGCAATCAAAGGCCGACACATATTAGGATTTAATTTCTCCAGTGTAACTAATGACCCGATCATTATCAGCAATGCCTACAATCCGGGATATTACAATGATTCCAATACGCAACAAACACTTATTGACTTTTCCTATGCATATACATATAACGATGTAGACAATATTATTTACCCGCTGAAAGGCACAAAATTTTCTACACTGCTTTTCAAAAGGGGGCTGCAACTGAAAGGAGGCATAAACGCATTTTCCGCAGAAGCGAATTACAATAAATACTGGATGTGGAATAATGAATGGTACCCCAGTTTGCAATTCATGGGAAAAGTTAAACTACCTTTTGATCTTGCTTACATTAACCAAAAAGCTCTTGGATATGGCGAGAATATGTTGCGGGGGTTACAGTATTATGTGATAGATGGAGTTGCTTTCGGATATGTAAAATCAACTTTAAAAAAGAAACTGCTTTCCTGGTCAGTACCCTTCCCCATCAAATCAAAAACGCATAAAACGCTTCCTTTCCGCTTCTTTGCTAAAGCATTTGCAGATGCAGGGTATGTATACACAAAAAATAAATATGAAACAGCATTGAGTAACCATTTGTTATATACGGGTGGCTTCGGCATTGATATTATTACATTATATGATATAAATTTCAGATTTGAATACAGTTTTAACCAGTTAGGCCAAAACGGCTTATTTTTACAGGCACAATCTGGTTTTTAATCAGTATTCCAATGGATTATATCCATTTTATCTTTAATTAAAAAATATGCGAATAGCTATTTACAGCAGAGGGATTGAAAATAACCAACATCAGGATATAGAATTATTTCTGCAAGAATTGAATAAGCACAATGTTGAACCGGTTTTTTTTCAGGATTTTTTCAATCAGTTTTATTCTTCAGTTAAAATAAAAGGCAAATACTCTACTTTCAATTCTTCAGAAGACCTGGATGAAAGCATTGATAGTATCATTAGCCTGGGCGGTGACGGTACACTGCTCGATACCGTAACGCTTGTAAAAGACAAAGGCATTCCGGTTCTGGGCATTAATTATGGCAGGCTGGGCTTTTTGGCTAATATCGGCAAAGAAGAAGCGCAAACAGCTATAACAACACTGATGGAAAGGACATATGTACTTGACAAAAGAACCCTGATACACCTAGATGCCGATATACCGGTTTTTGATGTCCCGTATGCCTTAAACGAATTCACGCTTCAAAAGAAGGATTCTTCCTCCATGATAAAAATACATGCATACCTTAATGGTGAATTTCTGAATACATATTGGGCAGACGGGCTGATCGTGGCTACGCCTACAGGTTCTACCGGTTATTCCTTAAGTTGTAACGGCCCGATAGTATTTCCGGATAGCGGTAGTTTTGTCATCACACCCGTTGCACCTCATAACCTAAACATCAGGCCTATTATTGTACCTGACAACAATATTATTTCCTTTGAAGTAGAGGGCCGGACTGACTCTTTTATATGCACGCTAGACAGCCGGAGAGTAGTAGTGCCAAAAGAAGCCCAACTTGCCGTAAAAAAGGAATCATTTCAGATCAACCTTATACGCCTTAATGAAAATAATTTCCTTCAAACCTTACGAAATAAGCTGTCGTGGGGGCTTGACAAACGTAATTGATCTTGGCATTATTTTGGTTAATGTATGAAGATCTTTCATCTCATAAAAAAGAAGATATTGACGAAGAAACAACAAAAAGGCTATATTACTACAAAGATGAAACTGACTTTCTCCTCTTTTTTTATTGTTTTGTTTTTGCAAACATCCGCACAAATGGAAAGTATTGAACAACAGGGAGAAATAGGGTTCAACGTTGGTGCGGCTCATTATTTCGGGGACCTGAATCCCCGCTCGGCTATAAATAAACCCGGAATAGCTGCGGGAGTATTTTATCTGAAACAATTTAACAATTACCTGGGGCTTAGGACCAGCCTGCATTATGCAAAAGTGAGCTATTCCGACAAATACGGTAAAAGTGATTTCCAGAAAAGAAGGAACCTCAATTTCAATTCCAATATTGTTGAGATATCCATGAATGGCGAATTTAATTTTCTCAAATTCATTCCGGGAGACCCCAGGCATTCATATACTCCTTATATTACTCTCGGGTTAGGTGTTTTCTTTTTTAACCCTTATACTTTCCTTAACGGAAACAAAGTATACTTACAGCCGCTGGGAACGGAAGGACAAAATATTTCTTATATCGGCCTCGACGGGAAGAAAAGAAAACCATACAAAACAGTATCCATGTGCATCCCATTGGGAGGAGGCATCAAATATAATATTAACAATTCGATTAATCTCTCCTTACAAGTGGCACAAAGGCTGACAATGACCGATTATCTGGATGATGTAAGCACTACCTATGTAGGTGCCGATAAATTTAACGGGCAGCCTACAGCGCAATTATTGCAGGACAGAAGCTACGAAGGAGGCAACACTCCTATCGGAGTTGAGGGCAGGCAACGTGGGTGGAGCAAACAAAAAGATCAATACGTAATTGTTGAATTGGGAATTTCCTTTAATATCAGCAAATACAGATGCCCTAATAATTATTAACGATTTGTGAATAATATTGGGATTTAACAAAAAAATGGCTACAATAAATTCCGGCCCGATGCGGTGGCATAGAGTTTGAATACAGACAAAAAACAGCAGATTCGGATGAAAACAACAGCATTGGTCAAATTGATACTCTTATTTGCATTCATTTCCATATCTTTCATTCCCGTCAAAAAGAAGAAAGCCGTACCTCACCATAAAAAATATGCATCGGAGAAGCCGGTTTTGCAACCTGTAAGAGACAGCGTGGAAAATCCGTATTATATTATCATTGACAAGAGTGATTACGAGCTTAAAGTTTATGATGATGAAGGCTGGTATGCCACATACCCGGTTGTTTTTGGAGGGAAAGACCTCGGAGATAAAATGAGAGAGGGAGACAGAAAAACACCTGATGGGAATTTTAAAGTTATTTTAAAAAAGATACATCCGCAATGGGGTCCTGAGTTATTACTCGATTACCCGAACGATATAAGTATCCAGAAATTTAATGACCGCAGAGCAAAAGGCCTTATTCCAAAAAATGCCCGGATCGGCAATGGAATTGCCATACATGCAACGAGGCCACAGGAGGAATGGACTATTGACCAATATTATAACTGGACCGATGGTTGTATCTCGGTGAAATATACCGAAATGAAAGACCTTTACAGTTATATACCCGTAGGCACTCCTGTTACGATTCAGCAGTAGATCAAGTAGATTAAAGAAAGAGGATACTTCCGTCTCCGTAGCTCAGGAATCTGAAATCGTTATTCAGGGCGTATTCATAAATCTTTTTCCAGTCATTTCCGGTTATAGCGGCCACCAGCAATAGTAATGTTGACTCGGGCTGATGAAAATTTGTAACCAGCACCTGTACAATCCTGAAACGGTATCCGGGTGCTATTAATAGCTGGGTTCGGGAAAATAACTGTTGCGTATGATTCCGTTCCATCCAGTTAAGCAATCCTGATAGAGCTTGTTCAGATGTAATACCCGTATCTGCCAATGCCTGTTCATATACTTCCCACTGAGAGAGAGAGAGGTCTGTCAAATGTGGGTACAGTAATGATTTAACCCCCATCCAGTACAAAGATTCTAAAGTCCTGAGAGAAGTTGTTCCGGTGGCGATGATTTCCTTGTATAAAGATGCAATAAGAAGACGGATCGTTTCGGCAGAGACATCTATCCATTCTGCATGCATTTCGTGTTCCTGCATAAAAGCGGCCTTTACCGGTTTGAATGTACCTGCCCCGACATGTAATGTTACATACGCTGAAGTAATTTTCTTTTTTGAAAGAGATTGAAGCACTTCTTCTGTAAAATGCAGTCCGGCAGTGGGTGCTGCAACAGAGCCATCTACACTTGCATAAATTGTCTGGTAAGTTTGTGCATCTGTATCATCGGCTTTACGTTTGATATATGGGGGCAGAGGTATTTCGCCGGAATGAAGCAGTATGTCTGCGAAACTAATATCACGGGGCTGCCAGCTAAGCTCTATCATATAGGCATCGGAAAGGGCGCCTTTTAATTCTGCATTTAATACGACAGGGGCCCCATTAATAGTGATTGTTTTGGAAAGAGTGCCGGATTTCCATTTACTGATGCCTCCAACCAGACATTTCCACCTTACGGATCCTCTCTTATTCATTACTGTGGCATATTCACTGATCTCTTCCTGCGGTTCCAGGCAACAAATTTCTATTACGCCACCTGTTGGTTTCTGAAAAAAAATCCTTGCCCTTATTACTTTTGTATTGTTAAATACCATCAGGCTTTCCGGTGGTATATACTTATCTATATTCGCATAAATATCTTCGGATATTTTTCCTTCCTTATAAATGAGCAATTTGGAACGGTCTCTTTGCTTTAACGGAAAAAGAGCTATTTTATCTTCCGGAAGGATATATTTATAATCTTGTATGGAGATATTTTTGGGGTGCATTCCCGGCAAAACTAATGGATTCAGTTTTGTTATAAAAGAATCTTTCTACCAGGCTCTTTTTTAACTTCTTTGCTTCGCAAAAAGCAGGCCGTTTATTAGTAAACGGCCTGTTTGAGTATAATCGTTATATCTGTGCTATGATGTTGAACGGAGCGTCGCCAATGCGGCTTAATCAGGGAACTGAAGCTTGCTTCCAAAAAAAATTAAAGAGATCAGATCTTTCCTTTTCTTATCTCGTCTACGACTGAAGGATCTAATAAGCTGGTAGTATCGCCAATATTATCAGCATCTCCTTCGGCAATTTTGCGTAGTATCCTGCGCATGATTTTTCCGCTTCTGGTTTTTGGGAGGCCTTTTACAAACTGGATCTTATCGGGTTTGGCAATTGGGCCGATGATACGTGTAACGGTATGGAGGATGTTTGCCCGTGTATCGTGTTCATCGCCATGTAAATGGCCTACTATAACAAAAGCATAAATGCCCTGGCCTTTTATATCGTGCGGGTATCCGACTACTGCGCTTTCTACTACATCAGCGTGCATATTGATGGCATTTTCTACTTCAGCAGTACCGATACGGTGGCCGCTAACGTTCAATACATCATCTACACGGCCTGTGATACGGTAATTACCGCTTTCATCTCTGAAACACCCGTCACCGGTAAAATACAAGTTGTGATACGTGGAGAAATAATTCAAGCGGCAACGTTCGTGATCTCCGTATGTGGTGCGTAATATTCCGGGCCATGGGAATTTGACACAGAGGTTGCCTGATACATTATTGCCTTCGATTTCTTTACCGGAATCATCTACCAGCAAAGGTTGTACGCCGGGCATTGGCAATGTTGCAAATGAGGGTTTTGCCGGAGTAACGCCGGCCATGTTTGAAATAAGTATACCTCCGGTTTCTGTCTGCCACCATGTATCCACAATCGGGCAACGATTTTTTCCTACATTTTCATTATACCAATGCCAGGCTTCTTCATTGATGGGTTCTCCCACTGTACCTAATACTTTGAGGGAGGAGAGGTCTTTCCCTTCAAAAGGCGTTGTGCCGTACCCCATGAGGCTGCGAATGGCTGTGGGCGCTGTATAAAGTATGTTTACCTTATGCCTGTCGATGATTTCCCATAGGCGGCCAACATTTGGCCAGGTGGGTACCCCTTCGAACATTACTGAAGTAGCCCCAACGCTTAAAGGGCCATATATTATATA
>CAZKPH010000043.1:0-11254 GCA_964554605.1 uncultured Ferruginibacter sp. | reverse complement strand
TTATCTCGAACCCATAGCAATGAGTTCCATTAGTAATTACGAGGAACCTGGCTGGGATTGATATATGGTAGGTAATTGCCTGGTGGAGTACACTCTCATTTAAAGCTACATTCATCTCCTTGCATTCTACTATCATATATGGTTTTGCAGTAGTGTCGTACACAACTATATCCGTTCTCTTCCTAAGTTCGCCTAATATCAGCTCTTTTTCGACAGCAATGAGGGATGCAGGGATTTTTTTTACCACTGTCAGGAAATTGAGAAAATTCTGCCTTACCCATTCCTCCGGCGTAAGCACTACCCATTTTTTGCGGACCTGGTCAAAGATTTTTTCTTTACCATTTTCCCGGCGGATCTTCGGGCTATATTCAGGGTAGTCTATTTTTATCATTTTAGTGAAAAATATGTATTTTTACTGATGGCTTTGGAAAAATTTTTCAGCAAAAATCATACAAATAAACGAACAAATATAAACTGGCAATGAAAACAAAAGAAGAAATAGTAGAAAACTGGCTACCCAGGTACACAGGAGAAAAACTTGAAAATTTCGGTCGTTATATACTTCTTACGAATTTTTCCAACTACGTTGAAATGTTTGCCCAATGGCATAATGTTCCGGTTGTAGGTATCGGAAGGCCTATGCAATGTGCCTCTGCTGAAAATATAACCATTATCAATTTTGGAATGGGAAGCCCCGGAGCAGCTACCATAATGGACTTGCTGACAGCTATAGAACCGAAAGCCGTACTTTTTTTGGGCAAATGTGGCGGGTTGAAAAGAAGAAACAAAATTGGCGACCTGATACTGCCAATTGCTGCAATAAGAGGCGAAGGTACCAGTAATGACTATTTCCCGCCGGAAGTGCCAGCCCTGCCCGCATTTATGTTACAGAAAGCTATTTCCACCACCATTCGCGACCATGAATGCGATTACTGGACCGGTCCGGTTTATACTACCAACCGAAGAGTTTGGGAACACGATGAAACATTTAAAGAATACTTGCAACAGGTGAGGGCTTATGCAATTGATATGGAGACGGCTACTATTTTTACCGTAGGGTTTTACAACAAAATACCCACTGGGGCGTTATTACTTGTGAGTGACAGCCCTATGGTCCCGGAAGGTGTTAAAACCGAGGCAAGCGATCAAAAAGTGACTTCTCTCTTTGTTGAGCGCCATCTGAAGATCGGAATTGATTCGCTTCGCCAGTTGATTAATGACGGGCTTACCGTAAGGCATTTGCAGTTTTAAGAAATTTGTAATGAAGTGTGATTTATTTTTTGAGCCTTCATTGAATCAATGCTTTCCAAAAATCGCTATACAAATTTGAGGTTTTCAATAAATTCGAATAACTGCCGTGTATGGTTATTTCGCTATTTTCAAGAATGTAAATTCTGTCGAAAAATGGCTTCAAAAATGTCCATCTTATGTCTGATGAAAATGATTGCCATTTCTTTTTTTAGTTTTAATAGCAGATTTATTACAAATTGTTTAGTATTCCTGTCCATGGCAGAGGCTCCTTCGTCTATGATAAGTAATTGGGATTAAAGTATAGAGCCCTGACAAAAGCAATAAACTGAAATCGTTTTATCGTTTTTTTTAGCATCCTTTAGTAGCAATACTTTCACACCAACTTACTCATGATGACCAGGCGTTGTTTTAGAATATCTTTTTGAATGCAAAGACTTTCTTGTAGCTTTTTTATGAAGCCTTTCTACCCCATAACATTTTAAAATTCTATAGATATTCGATTCAGATATACTAATGTCATGATATCATTCCAAATACCATTTAATCCTCTAAGAACCCAATTGATAATTCTTACACAACTTTGTAAAAAATCGCAAGAGGTTGTTGGGTAGCTTGGGAGCGGTTATGTTATCAGGCCTTTTAATTATAAGCATCATAATAATTTTCATTTAGCATAGTAAATACACCATAAAAAGAATTGGAATTTGATAAGAAAAGGCGTCAATAATGCAGTTTACAAAGAATGCTTAAGTACACAAACCATAAGTAAACTATTTCCTTGGGGCAACAGGATAAGTGCATATTTCTTGCTTAGATAATACAATTTTGCCCATACTTTTGCTGTATGGAATCATTATATTCTTATCAGCGTTTATACAGGTTTGCCAAAAATATATTCCTAAAAATCGGGTTGACGGAACAAAATGCAGGCCTGGCAACACAGGTATTACTGCTCGCAGACCTGCGGGGAATAGACAGCCATGGTATTGCCCGGTTAAGTGGTTATGTACGTTTGTGGGAAGCGGGCAGGGTCAAAGCCAATCCGGATGTACGTATTATACACGAAACACCTTCTACGGCCGTTGTTGATGGGGATAAGGGACTGGGGCTTATAGTTGCTCCTTTTGCTATGCGAGTGGCAATCGATAAAGCCAGGAATGTTGGGAGTGGCTGGGTTAGTGTAAAAAATAGCAATCATTTTGGTATTGCCGGGGCACATTCCATGATGGCATTGCAACACGATATGGTGGGGATAGCGATGACCAATGCCTCGGCGTTGGTAGCACCAACTTTTTCTATGGAAAGACTATTAGGTACTAACCCTATTTCCGTGTCTATACCGGCAGGATCGGAACCGCCATTCGTTTCCGATTTTGCTACTACTACTGCTGCTAATGGGAAACTGGAAATACTTCAAAGAAAAAATGCTGATACACCTACCGGGTGGGTACAAACGAAAGATGGGCTGCCTACTATAGATTCTTCTATTCTGAAAAAGGGCGGAGCATTGCTTCCGCTGGGAAGTGATAGGGAACATAGCAGCCATAAGGGCTATAATCTGGGTGCTGTTGTTGATATTTTTTGTGGTATTTTCAGCGGGGCCAACTACGGACCCTGGGTGCCGCCATTCCCTGCCTATGTTTCAATGCCTGAGAATATGCCGGGGGAAGGAATCGGGCATTTCCTGGGTGCTATGCGGATCGATGCTTTCCGTTCTGCCGAAGATTTTAAGGCACATATGGACAATTGGATCCGCCGCTTCAGGGCAGCTAAACCTGTTGCAGGCGAGGAAAAAATAATTATCCCGGGAGACCCTGAACGGGAATTTGAGGCAGAACGGATGCAAAAAGGTATCCCGCTTGTGTCAACAGTTGTGGCTGACCTGAAAGAACTTGAAAAACGTTTTTCAGTTATATTGGAAAGCAATTGAGCCAGTATCATTTTTTTTGCCAACCATGTTTCCCGCCATATTTGGTAAAAAACGTCCTAACCAATACTTTTGCAACGCTTTAAATACTATTTACCCTAAAAAAAAGGTATGAAAATAATGAAATTCGGTGGCACCAGTGTGGGTAAGCCGGAAAGAATGCATGAAGTCTTGAAATTAATTACCAGGGATGCCGAAGAAAAGATAGTAGTACTTTCTGCATTAAGTGGTACTACCAATGCATTGGTAGAGATTAGTAATTCATTAGCTGCCGGGGATAAGCCGAAAGCAAAGGAACAGATCGATACATTGGAAAAACATTATCATGCTTTTATAGCGGCACTGGTAAAAGGGGAGGCTGCATTAACAAAAGCCGAAGCTATCGTGAGTGAGCACTTTGAATTTCTGAATATCATTACTAAAATATCATTCAACGAAGCGCTAAACAAAGATATCCTGGCCCAGGGCGAATTACTTAGCACCCAATTATTCTCGGTTTATTTGTATGAGCAGGGTACAGATCATGCTTTAATCCCTGCACTGGATTTTATGAGGATAGATGAATTTGATGAACCTGACCTGGAAAGCATCAGAAAAAATCTTGCAGAAATATTGAATCAAACTCCAGGTAAAACGCTTTTTATTACGCAAGGGTATATATGCCGCAATGCAAAAGGCGAAGTAGATAATTTAAAGAGAGGAGGGAGTGATTACAGCGCATCGTTGATTGCTGCTGCATGCAACGCTTCTGTATGTGAAATATGGACGGATATAGACGGTATGCATAATAATGACCCCCGTGTTGTAAAGAAGACAGTAGCGATAGAGCAATTGAGTTTTGACGAGGCTGCCGAACTTGCATATTTTGGTGCAAAAATTTTGCATCCAACCTGTATCTGGCCTGCACAGTTGGCAAATGTACCTGTTAAGTTGCTAAATACCATGCAGCCTGATGCCGCCGGAACTGTGATACGGCAGGAAGCTGGTTCAAAGGGCGTAAAAGCAGTTGCTGCAAAGGATGGTATCATTGCCATAAATATTAAAAGCAGCCGTATGTTACTGGCTTATGGGTTCCTTCGGAAAATATTTGAGGTATTTGAGAAATACCGTACTTCCATAGATATGATTACGACTTCGGAAGTAGCAGTTTCGCTTACGATTGATAATGGCACATACCTGGCGGAAATAATAAAAGAACTGGAGCTATACGGAATGGTGGAAGTAGATCATGCACAAACGATAGTTTCCATTGTTGGAAACGAGATATCGGAGACGAAGGAAGTGCTTCATAAACTGTTTGCCTCACTTGGCAATATTCCTGTACGAATGGTAAGTTACGGTGGCAGCAAGCATAATGTATCTATTCTTATTCCGGGAGATTTTAAACCTCAAGCCTTGCAGGTATTGAATGAAGGCTTATTTGGATTGTAGTACGGTACGGCCGGCATCAGAAATGCGTTTTGCTCACAAAATATAAAGCCCGGTTTTCCGGGCTTTTGGATATCATGTATGCAATAATTGTCAGATAATCAGTAAAGCATCGCCATAACTAAAGAAACGGTATTTATCTTTAATAGCTTTCTTATAAGCTTCCATTGTTAGTTCGTAACCGGCAAAAGCGCAGGTCATTATTAAAAGGCTTGTTTTGGGCAAATGGAAATTAGTTACCAGAGAATCTGCAATGGAAAAATTATAAGGAGGATGAATGAACATATTGGTCCACCCTTCCGAAGGCTTAAGTAATTTTTGAGCAGTGAAGGAAGATTCCATAGCCCGCATGGTGGTAGTGCCTATAGAACAAATTCTTCGTCCGTCATTCTTGGCTTTATTAACGATACCGCAAGCTGTATCATCAATAGAATAGTATTCAGCATCCATTTTGTGTTTGCTAAGATCCTCCACCTCAATAGGGCGGAAAGTGCCTAGTCCTGTATGAAGGGTAACCTCTGCAAAACGGATGCCTTTTATCTCGAGCCTTTTTATAAGTTCTTTGCTGAAATGGAGCCCGGCTGTGGGGGCAGCTACTGCACCTTCATGCTTGGCATAAACCGTTTGGTACCTTTCTTTATCTTCCTCGTCGGGTTTACGTTTAATATACTTTGGCAAAGGGGTCTCTCCCATAAATTCAAGCATCTTTCTGAAAGATTCTTCAGAATCTTCCCACAGGAACCTTATGGTACGGCCACGGCTGGTTGTATTATCTATAACTTCTGCAACCAGTTCGTCATTTTCTCCAAAATATAATTTATTGCCAACACGGATTTTTCTGGCCGGGTCTACAATTACATCCCATAGCCGGTTCGGCTTGTTAAGTTCCCTGAGTAAGAATACTTCAATCTTAGCTCCTGTTTTTTCTTTTCTTCCATACATTCGGGCAGGGAATACTTTAGTATTATTTACCACCATTACATCTTTGTCATCAAAGTATTCCATGATGTCACGGAAATGGCGGTTTTCAATTTGCCCGGTTTTTCTGTGAACAACCATCATGCGGCTATCCTCTCTTTTCTTGGCAGGATTTTGTGCGATTAGGTTAAGGGGCAGGTCAAATCTGAATTGAGATAATTTCATGTAATTAATAACATTTTTAGTTCATAATCACATGCCTTATACTGTATTTACAGAGATAGGAAGCCTTATTAAGGCACTTATCATGTTACGGCATGATTTTCAAGGTTGCAAAGGTAACAATTTTCCCGGTATTGCGTTCATCATTTTTTGGGTATAAGATGTTCTCGGAGAAAAAAAGATACTATCTGCATCGCCTTCCTCAATAATCTTTCCCTGCTGCATCACAAGTATTTTGTCGCAGATATAGTGTATCACGGCAAGATCATGGGAAATAAAAAGGGCACTGAAGCCCAGATCTTTTTTCAGGTCGGTAATAAGATTAAGTATCTGAGCCTGAATGCTTATATCCAATGCGCTTACGCTTTCATCGAAAATGAGAAATTCGGGCCCGGAGGCTAAGGCTCTTGCAATACATATCCGTTGGCGCTGGCCGCCACTGAATTGATATGGGTATCTGCGGAAATGATCGGGGCGAAGATGCACTTTTTCCAAAAGCTCTGTTACCTTTTCCCTCCTGGCTTTATCGGATGAAAGGAGAGAGAGGGCTTTCATGGGCTCGCCAATAGCTTCTCCAATGGTCATTCTTGGATTTAAAGATCCATAAGGATCCTGGAAAACAATCTGTATCTCTTTCCGCATTTGCCTTATTTTCTTTTCGGGGATTTTTGTCAGGGCAATATTGTTGAAGAAAATCTCTCCACTGTCTGGTTTTATTAATTGAAGGATTGCTTTGCCTAATGTGGTTTTGCCACATCCACTTTCTCCAACCAATCCGGTTATCTCTCCTTTGGTTATGGAAAAACTGACATTGTCAACCGCTGTGAATTTTTTTTTGGACTGGTTGCCCCAGGCGCTTTTACTGCGAAAACTTACAGACAGGCCTTTTATTTCTATGATATTGGGCTTAACTGTATCGTGCATATTATCCCGGAGCTCTGCAGATGTATTTTGAAAATTATTTCCCGATATGAAATCGGAAACTACGGGAAGCCTGTTGCCTTTATGATATAGCCCGGTCCGGCAGGCCAGCAATGCACGTGTATAAGCATGTTTGGGAGATACCAGGATATCTTGCGTTTTCCCCTGTTCGATGATTTCGCCCTGGTACATGACAAGTATCCGGTCTGCAATATCTGCTACAAGCCCGAGATCATGTGATATGAAAAGGATACTCATTGCTGAACCGGATCTTAATTCCTGAAGCAGTGAAAGTATATTTTGCTGTACGGTAACATCGAGAGCGGTTGTAGGCTCATCAGCAATGAGCAATTTTGGAGTGCAACTCATGGCCATTGCAATCATAACGCGTTGTTGCTGCCCACCACTTAACTGGTGCGGATATTTTTTAAAAGAACCGGAAGGATCCGGTAGTTGAACCTTTTCCATAAGGGACAAGGCCATTCTCTTCGCCGTTTTCGCAGATATCTTTTTGTGAGTACGAATATTTTCCATAATCTGAAACCCACATGTTAGTAACGGGTTTAGCGATGTCATTGGTTCCTGGAAGATTATAGATAATTCATTGCCTCTCAGCGCCGCCATTTTTTTTAATGGAAGCCGGCACATATCGACCATTGTTTTTTGACTGTCTGTAAAAAATATTTCACCCGAGCAAACGGCTGTGTCGGGAAGCAGTTGCATAAGCGAAAGGGCTGTTACGGATTTCCCAGACCCGGATTCTCCTACAATGGCAACAACCTCACCCGGGTTAATGAAAAAAGAAATATTCTTAACAACAGGAATGACGGAACCTCCGGTTGTAAAACCAATATTCAGGTTATTCACACTTATAATTGCGTCAGCCATACTGGTAAAAATACTTAATAACGAGCAATTCTTTTGCCGGAAAAGTGGAATCTGCTTTTGGCATTTCGGGCATTACAAATGTTTTCCTAAATTTGCAGCCCGATTAAAAAACGTCAAAACCACTGAAATAATGGGAAGGATTTTTGAAGTTAGAAAAAGTACCATGTTTGCCCGTTGGGATAAAATGGCTAAGAATTTTACACGTATTGGTAAAGAAATTGCCATTGCCGTTAAAGCTGGTGGCCCCGATCCGGATAATAACCCTGCATTGCGCAGGTGTATGCTGAATGCCAAAGCGTGCAATATGCCGAAGGACAGAGTAGAAGCCGCGATTAAAAGGGCCGTGGGGAAAGATAAGACGGATTATGAAGAAATCGTTTACGAAGGATACGCTCCTCATGGGGTAGCTTTAATGGTTGAAACTGCTACTGATAACCCCACACGCACTGTTGCCAATGTACGTATGCATTTCACCAAAGGACAGGGGGCATTGGGAACAAGTGGCAGCGTGGCTTTTACGTTCAACCGAATGGGAGAATTCAAGATCAAAAATGACGGACAGGATTTAGAAGAACTGGAATTGGAACTGATTGATTTCGGCCTTGAAGAAATCGGGGAAGATGCCGAAGGAAATATTATTATACGTACTGCCTACAATGATTTTGGCAATATGAGTAAGGCTTTAGAAGATAAAAAGACAGAAGTAATCAGTGCAGAACTGACTCGTATCCCCGCTAATACTGTTGAATTAAATGAGGAACAGGCCAACGAAGTCCTCAAACTGGTAGATAATCTTGAACAGGACGATGATGTTCAGAAAGTATATCACAATCTGAAATAAGAATTATTTATTTTCCTGGCGGTCTTGCGCACAGGTTCTGCAACGAGGTTCGTATACATCTTTTTCGCCTAATAATACCTGCCCTTCCTGAGCTGTTTTACGATAACTGATATTGGCAATATTCCCGCATTTTACACAAATAGCATGTAGTTTGGTTATGTAATCGGCAATGGCCAAAAGATTTGGCATTGGGCCAAAAGGGTTTCCTTGGTAATCCATATCCAGCCCGGCCACAATAACCCTGATGCCTCTTAATGCCAGTTCCTCACATACAGCCGTAACTCCGGGATCAAAGAACTGAGCCTCATCAATTCCTACTACATCCACATCTTGTGCCATCATAAGAATAGCGGCAGAATTCTCTACCGGAGTGCTGACAATAGCATTGGAATCATGACTTACAATATTGACTGCATCATAACGGGTATCTATAGCGGGTTTGTATATTTCCACTTTGAGGTTAGCGATCTTTACTCTTTTCAGCCTCCTGATCAATTCTTCTGTTTTTCCACTGAACATGCTTCCGCAGATTACTTCGATCCATCCCCTTCTTTCTCCTTTGAGATTCGGTTCTATAAACATTTTGTTCGTTTTTTTTAGCTTGTATTTGTACCTTTATATTCCTGTAGTGCAAAGATTAATGTTTTGTGCCATAAGGCAAAACGAAATTTGACGGGTAAACAGGCGTTTTTTATTTGGTTATTGTATGGAAAGAGTAGAAACACTTCTTCAAAAGTTACAACAACAGTTGAGAGATGGTGCATCTGCATCGCAGATGCTACTTACCGTGCAAATACTTGAACATGAATTGCTGGCTGTTCAGAAGTCTCACCCCCCTGTACAGGAAATGGTATCTGTAACGCTTCCTTCTTATACTGTTGAAAAGACCGATATCCCTGCTGTGCGTACCGAAGCCACAGAAATGGCTGTCAAGCCGGAGGAGGCGGTACCGGAGGAAAAAATGCCTGTTATGCAAAATGAGGATACAGAAGAAAAGATTATACAGGTATTGCAGGTAGATGAAGCAGAGATAGAGGCAGAGTTGGAAGAGATCAAAAAAAATGCGGCGAATATCCAAAAGATCAGTGTACAAAGCAAACCGCAATTGTTGTTCGAGTCTATTGATGATGAAGCGCCTACATTGCGCCATAGAACCCCGCCTCCTGTAAAGAAGGTAATTGCCAAAGAGATCAATGAAGCAGCGGCTGCCAAAACCATAGATTCACTGAATGATTTTCTGAAAGAAGCACGGACCGAAGTAAGTGAAACGCTTACGGATACTCCCATAAGAGACCTTAAAAAAGCTATTGGCATCAATGACAGGTTTCTTTATATCAACGAATTATTCAGGGGCGACGAAGCTATGTACGAGCGCAGTATAAAAACCATTAATAGTTTCTCCATCTGGCCGGAGGCCGAATATTGGATTCGCAGGGAACTGAAAACAAAACTTGGCTGGAGTGACAATCACGAAGCCGTAAAGCAATTTGATCAGTTGGTGAGGAGGCGTTTTTCCTGAATATAATCCATTATTTTCTGTGTGGCTCCTGTTTTTGATCTTACATATTTTGCAGCAGCTTCTCCTTTTCTTTCTTTTTCTTTATTATTTGAAAATAGTAATAATATTTCTTTTTCCAACTCCAGTGCATTTTCTATACTGATGCCTCCTCCGGAATCTATTAATTCGCAGGCTTCAATATATTTATCATATACAGGCCCGAAGATTACAGGTTTGCCATATACGGCAGCTTCGAGTACATTATGTACGCCGTCATCGCCAAATCCTCCTCCGACATAACAAATGTCAGCATAGCAATACAGGCGGGAAAGAAGCCCGATGCAATCTATAATCAGGCACTGAGATTGATACTCTTTTTGCGGGAGAGCTTCATATTCGGAGTAGAGGACGGACCCAGGGAAGGTTTTGAGTACATCCCTGATGTTATCGCTGTCGGTTTCGTGCGGTGCAATAATACATCGTACTTCGGGGTTTGCTTTGACAAAATGTACCAGTTCTGCTTCATCATCTTCCCAGGTACTGCCGGCAACAATAACTTTGTGTCCCTGACAAAAAATCTTGATGGAATCAATACCCGGGTTGTTTTCAGCAATAGCTAAAACTCTGTCGAACCTGGTATCCCCGCTTAAACTGATATTTCCTGTTATGCCGATATTTTTCAACAATTCTACAGAATCCGGAGTTTGAACAAAAAAATGAGCAAAACATTGCAGCATTTTTCTCCAAAGGTTTCCGTACCATTTAAAGAAAGGCTGGTTGTTTCGAAATACTCCCGAGATAAGTAAGACAGGGATTTTTCTTTTCTTTAATTCTGCCAGGTAATAATACCAATATTCATATTTCACCCATAATACAAGATCGGGTTGTATAGAATCAATGAATCTTGCCGCATTTCCCGCCGAGTCTGCCGGTAAATAAAAAACGTAATCAACAATGGGGTAATTTTTTACATTCTCGAATCCTGAAGGGGAAAAAAAAGTAAGAACAATACAAGTATTGGGGAATTTTTTTCGTAAAGACTCTAATACGGGCTTTCCCTGCTCAAATTCCCCAAGGCTTGCGCAGTGCATCCAAATTGTTTGTGAATGAGGACTTTGTGTAAAAATTGCCAGTTGCTGGAAAATATTTTTTCTTCCCTGCACCCACTTCCTTGCCTTATTATTGGCTAAAGAATAGATACGGATACCCAATGTGTATGTACAGATAAAAAGTTTATATATGAAACGCTCCAAGGATGATATTTTACTCAAATTTACTCTCTAATTCGAATATTTCTATTTCATTCGCCAATCGTTATCTTTGCAGACATCAAAATTTCGATCTATGAGGCCATTACAAA
>CAZKPH010000042.1:0-11703 GCA_964554605.1 uncultured Ferruginibacter sp. | reverse complement strand
TCATAGGATATTGGATTTTAAAGCGGGACTAGATTTCTATCTTGGTCCCTTTTTTATTTTTTATACTTGCTTTTTGCCAGTATAATCCTATTTTCCGTATCGGTTTTCAAAATACCCTCAGACAAAAGATAATCAATTACTTTCTGCAAATGGGTTTTAGTGATCCCATCACTTTTTTTGTATATCTCATCCAAATTAGCTGAATTTTTTGCAACAGTATTAATAATATGGGTTGCAATTTTTTCAAAATTGGAGTCTTTGGCTGCCTTTATTTTTTTGTTAATACAGTTATCACAAATGCCACAGTTATGAAGATGGCCGGCATGAAAATAATCGGCAATGTATATGCTTCTGCATTTGTTCGTTTCTGTTAGATAGGCTATCATCGCATTTACCCTTTCCTCGAAATATATTTTTCTTTTGTGATAGTCAGTGAGATTAATTGAAAAATCATCTGCATACATTCTGTTTTGCAATAATGTTATTTGTGGGTTCTCATTTTGCGGGGTATATATAATAATTCCAAATTTTTGTAATATATATAAGTCATTACGAACCTGTTCGATGGTTTTACTGATAAATTTTGCCAGGGTATTTTCCGAAATAACTGCAGGGTGGTCAAAAATTCCTTCATAAGACCGAAGCAGGCCTTTAATGACAGGTTCCAGTTCCGGATTTTGTATTTCGAAGTCATTCAGATCGTCTTTATTACAATTGAAAACAAGCAAAGACGGTTTAAAGAACGATTCGTTGTAGCTGATTATTTCCTCCTGTTCTAATGCTTTGATGGCATATGTGGCACTAAGGATATTGAGCTTAAAATAAGATGCAAATAAGCTAATGTCAAAATCGTAGCTTATGCCTGCACCAGATCCGGCGGATATTTGCAGGTGGTTCATAATAGCGGTATAGATCTTTTTTATTTCGGCTTTTTCAGGATATCTGATTTTACTCAGTGATTGAAGTGCGCTTATTTCACGTTGTGTATGGAGTAATACGGCATAGGCCCTTTTGCCATCTCTTCCGGCCCGTCCGGCTTCCTGATAGTAATTTTCCAGGCAATCCGGGGTATCGTAATGTACCACCACCCTTACATCGGGTTTGTCAATGCCCATTCCAAAAGCATTGGTACAAGCAATAACACGGATACGGTTAGCTATCCAGTCTTCCTGTTTACCTGTTCGCATTTCATTAGATAATCCTGCATGGTAGTAGTCTGCCGTAATATTATGCTGCATCAAAAATTCCGCAATAATGCGAGTCTGCTTTCTGCTCTTACAGTACACTATAGCAGTGCCTTTTACTTTATTCAGGATTTCAAGCAATTTAATTTGTTTGGTTGGGACATCGAAAACACTATAGGAAAGTTCCGGCCTTTCAAATGATTGCTGAAAACGTTTATAACCTTCGGTAAATAGTAGTTTGTTGCAAATATCTTCCTGTACCATTCGGGTAGCAGAGGCTGTAAGGGCTAGTACAGGAACACCCGGCAGGTATTCACGTATAGCAGCTATCCGGGTATAGGTAGGCCGGAAATCATATCCCCATTGTGATATACAATGTGCTTCGTCCACAGCGATCAGATTGATTTTCATTCCAGAAAGAAATTCCAGGAAAAGGTTTGTTTCAAGCCGCTCGGGAGATACGTAAAGAAATTTATAGTTGCCATAACAGGCATTCTGTAACGTTTTCCTGATCTCATGGAAATTCATGCCTGTATAAATGGCTAACGAAGGGATACCTTTTTTTTCGAGATTCCGCACCTGGTCTTTCATGAGGGCAATAAGTGGGCTGATTACCAGGCACAGCCCTTCTTTGGAAAGCGCTGGTACCTGGAAGCAGGCCGATTTCCCTCCTCCTGTCGGGAGAAGTGCTAAAACATCTTTTCCTTCAAGGACGGCATTGATGATATCTTCCTGCAGCGGGCGGAAAGAATCAAATCCCCAGTGATGTTTTAAAATCTGGTGTATGCTCAATGTCTGCGGTAATTAATTTCAGGATGAAATTAAATTACTTTCCTGTAATTGAGGCGAACAGAATTTATTGCCAGCACTACATCGCTAAAGCCCATGGCAAGTGCGGCAATACCCGGGTGAAGGAATCCGGCAGCAGCAATAGGGATTGCTACAATATTATATATAAATGCCCAGAAAAGATTTCCTTTGATTGTAGCAAATGTATGTTTCCCCAGGCCTAATGCAAGTGGAAGGTGATGAATGCCTTTATTCATTAAAACCACCTGTGCGGTTTGCATAGCTAATTGAGACGCTTCGCTCATTGAAATTCCAATGGTTGCTTTAGCCAGCGCAGGGGCATCATTAATCCCGTCTCCCACCATTGCAACAGGGGCAGATTCGTTGAGATGGCTTATAATCGAGAGTTTTTCCTGAGGTGTTTTTTCTGCGTAAATAGTGCCAATGCCTAATTTTTCCGCTATCTCTCTGCAGTTGGATTCACTATCTCCGCTAAGCAGTACTGTCTGAATATTTTTTGAATGAAGGTAATTGATAACCGTTGTCGCTTCTTCCCTTAACTGGTCTCTCATATCAAGCCATCCAGCCAGCTTATCATTCCGCAAAAGGTAAGTAGTATGGGAATGGTCTGTGGTTTTTTCTTTGGCCATTTTGTAGGATCCCAGTACATAACGATTGCCCTCCTTATCTTCAGCTATTAACCCTGCTCCTTTTATTTCTTCAATTTTTTTCCATGTAATGGCATCGTTGCAATGCCATTGTTGGGTGATTGCTTTGGCAATTGGATGATTGGAATACTTCTCAAGTGAAAATACAGCACGTTTGAAATCGTTCTCTTCCAGTACTGTTTCGTACATACTGATTGTAAATTCGCCTTGCGTAAGCGTGCCGGTTTTATCAAAAACGACAGTTTTAATATTCTTGAATAGTTCAAGACTTCCTGCATTGCGAAACAAAATTCCATTCCGGGCAGCCCTGCCAAGGCCCACAGCAATAGCGGCAGGTGTAGCAAGACCCATAGCACAAGGGCAACTGATTACCAGTACGGCAATGCTTCTCATAAGAGAGGTTCCCGCCGGATGTAGAAAGAAAAAGTAATTGATGAAGAAAGTAAGCAGTGCAATACCAATCACCAAAGGAACAAAAACAGCACTTATTTTATCAGCCAATTGCTGTACGGGTGGTTTTTCCCCCTGAGCCTGCTTTACAAGGTTGATTATATTGCTTAGAACAGTATCTTTTCCAACAGCAGTAACTTGTGCTTTTACCATTCCGTCTGTTATTAAGCTACCGCCCATCAGCTGCCCTTTTTTTTCTTTAAATATTGGTCTGCTCTCTCCAGTAAGCAGGGATTCGTTTACATGAACATTACCCCAAAGGATCTTGCAGTCCATCGGTACCTGCTCCCCTGTTTTAATAAGCACTAAGTCGCCGGGTTTAAGCATAATATTTTCAACACACAAAATAATCTCCTTGTGCAATTCATCGAAGGCGATCATATTTGCCATTACTTTTTGCTGTTTTGCCAACTTATTCAGTTCCTTCTGTGTGGTGGCAACGGATTTGTTTTCTACCCATTCCCCCAAAAAGACAAGGGTGATAATGGTAGCCGTAGTTTCGTAAAAAATATAACCCATCCCCATATTGCCGATAGTGCCAATAAGGCTGTATATAAATGCTGCAGAAGCACCTACGGCTATTAACACATTCATATTGGGTAAGCCACGAAGGAGGCTTTTAAAAGCACTTTTTCCGAAATAGCTCATTCCGGTGAGGAACACAGGCAAGCAGATTAGCAGTTGTATCCAGGGATCCATCAAAAAATGGATATGCCAGGGAAGCATGTGGAGCATCAGTACCAGGGTAAACGGGAGGCAAAATAAAAACCGTTGTAAATGGTTTTGTAACGGGAACCTTTTTTTTCTTTTTGCAGGGGGGGGCGCCATTTTATCTGTAGAAACGTTTTCGTTTACTACCTGGTACCCCAGTTCTTCGATGCCCTTCATAAGGGTATCTTTATCATGAGATTCTATTATTTCGAAACTGACATCGCCGCCAATGAAATTGACCTTTACTTCTTTAAGCCCTTGTTTCTTAAGGTAATCTGCTATGCTTAATGCACAATTGGTGCAATGCATGCCATCTACTTTCCATTCAACTTTTTCCATAATACAAAATTATTCCATTGACATATTTTTAATTTACTAGGTAAGAAAAATATCTTTGCAACATGGATTTAAAATTTTCGCTGGAGGAAATACACAGTGTTGCAAAAAAATTTATCGAGGCCAATGCTGATAAAAAAGTGTTTGCCTTACATGGGGAAATGGGTGCCGGGAAAACGACTTTCGTACATGCGGTTTGCAAGGTATCAGGGGTAAAAGATACGGTATCCAGCCCTACATTTTCCATTATTAATCAATATATTACCGAAAATGGTATTTTTTTTCATATAGACCTGTATCGTCTGAAAGATGAGGAAGAGGCTATGCAGGCAGGTGTTGAAGATACCTTATATTCAGGAAGCACCTGTTTTGTAGAGTGGCCTGAAAAAGCGCCGTCACTTTTTCCTGCGGGAACGGTGCATGTTAAAATCTCTGTAACGGCAGACGGTTTGAGAAAGATAGAGTGGGGATAAAAAACCATTTTATGATAATTGGATATTAATTATTAATTTGAATAATGGCTGTATCAAAATCATTCGTATCAGCTTCTTTTAGTTATGAAACGCTGGAAGAAACACTGGATGTGAAACCGCAGGCGCAACAATTATATATCGGCATTCCGAAAGAATGTTCGTTTAATGAGAACCGGGTCACGCTTACTCCTGAAGCGGTAAGTGTGTTAGTGGCCAATGGCCACAGTGTGGTTATTGAAACGGGTGCGGGCATTGGCGCCAGTTATTCGGACAAAGATTATAGCGATGCCGGAGGGCGGATAGCCTATGATAAAAAAGCAGTTTTTGAATCTGATATTTTGGTAAAAAGCGCTCCTGTAAGCGAAGAGGAATGTGAATTGCTCAAGCTGAATCAATATATTATTTCTCCTATACATATTACGGTAATGAAACGGGATATCCTTCTCAAAATGATGGAGAAACGGATTACTGCATTGAGTTTTGAGAACCTGAAAGATGCCAGTGGGCATAATCCTATAGTCAGAAGTATGAGCGAAATTGCCGGCAGTGCCGTAATGCTTATTGCAGGGCAATACCTTAATAATGCCAATCAGGGTAAGGGGGTGTTGGTAGGTGGTATTAGTGGCATCCCGCCTACCAAAGTGATTATCATTGGTGCAGGTATAGTAGGTGAATATGCTGCCCGTACGGCGTTGGCTATGGGCGCCAGCGTGAAAATATTTGACAATAGTATCTATAAACTGAAGCGGTTGCAAAATAATATTGGAGGGCGTTTGTGGACATCCGTTATAGAGCCGAAAATACTTGCCAAGCAGCTTAAGACCTGCGATGTGGCTGTGGGCGCTTTGAGCAGTACTGCCGGGCGGACGCCAATGGTAGTTACCGAGGATATGGTTTGTAATATGCGCCCCGGCACGGTGATTGTGGATGTAAGTATTGACAGGGGTGGGTGTTTTGAAACCAGTGAGGTTACTACACATGAAAAGCCTGTTTTTCGAAAATACGATGTGATACATTATTGTGTACCTAATATTCCCAGCGGGTTTGCCCGTACAGCCTCCCAGGCAGTCAGTAATGTACTGATGCCTTTATTGCTTGAAACATCGGAGAATGGCGGTATTGATAACCTGGTGTGGCACAAGGTTAATATCCGTAGCGGGATATATCTTTTTAAAGGGGCTCTGACGAATTTTTATCTGAGTGAAAGGTTTAACCTGAAATTTACGGATCTTAACCTGCTTATAGCCAGCCAGCGGTAACCTTATTTATAGTCTGTAATATTGATAATATCAGTGCATGTACGATATTCTTCTTTATCATTGCTGCTGATGATAACAATTTTGTTGTTTGTGTGCGACTGCAGTAAATGGTGGTAAAGTTCTATTCCTCCCGCATCGAGGTTGGTAGTAGGTTCGTCCAGCAATAAGACGGGAACGGAAGAATAAAATGCCTGTGCCAGTTTCAATCTTTGTTTCATGCCGCTGCTGAAGTAACGGATTTGTTTTCCAAAAGATGCTGCCAGGCCTGTTTCCGTAAGAATGTCTGTTGGTGCTGCCGATAGTGGCTTGAATTGGCGGTGAAAGAAAAGGTGTTCTTCTGCTGTCATTTCTTCTATCAGTTCGAGATAAGGTGCTGCGATGGCAATATGCCGGTGAAAGTTTTCTTCCGGGATAGGGTTATTGTTCAATTTGTAATTTATGGTGCCTTCGTTGTGTATTATTGCTCCGGCAATGATTTGCAGGAGGGTGGATTTGCCAGAACCATTTGGGCCGGTGACGGCATATTTTTTTTCGGGTGTGAACAGGCAGGAGAAATTCCGGAATATCCACTCCCGGTTGTATCTTTTGCCAAGATTGTTTGCGTGTATCTGCATATTGTTTGCTGCCCAAAGGTATGCTGTACAAGTGAGTGACACAACGATGCTGCCACGGAGTACTATTGCCGGTGCTAAAAAAATTATTCGTCGTCCAGGTTGCCTTTGGAAAATCTTTTAATAATGCCTCGTCCGCTTTCGCGTATAAAGGTCACGATTTCGTCTCTTTCGTCGGTTGCTGCAAGTTCTTCTTCGATGAAATTCAATGCCTGAGAGGTATTCAGGCCTTTGTTATAAATGATCCTGTAGATATCCAGTATATGGTTGATACGTTCGAGAGAGAACCCTCTTCTTTTAAGCCCGATGGAATTGACGCCTGCATAACTGAGCGGGGTGCGGCCGGCTTTGATATAGGGAGGAACATCTTTGCTTACGAGTGAGCCTCCGCTTACGAAGGCGTACTGGCCGATTTGTACAAACTGGTGTACGGCACACATGCCTGCGAGTATGGAATAATCGCCGAGGATGACGTGCCCGGCAATTTGTGTGTTATTGCTAATGATACAGTTATTACCAATAAGGCAGTCGTGTGCTATATGGCTATAGGCCATTATCAGGCAATTGCTGCCTACTTTGGTGGTCCATCTGTCTTTACTGCCACGGTTGATGGTAACGAATTCCCTTATGGTGGTATTGTCGCCTATTTCGACGGTTGTAGTTTCTCCATTGTATTTTAGGTCTTGCGGAATAGCAGCAATAACAGCGCCAGGGAATATCCGGCAGTTCTTGCCGATACGTGCACCTTCCATGATAGTAACATTGCTGCCGATCCATGTGCCTTCTCCGATCTCTACGTTCTGGTGTATTACGCTGAATGGGTCAACTTTTACATTTGTGGCGAGCTTAGCGTTTGGGTGGATGTAAGTATGCGGGTGAATCATTAAAATATGTGTTTTTATAATAACAGTAGCAAAAGTAAATGAAACTATTAAATATCTGTATAAAAGAATGGGGGCGGCTCAAATTGTGCTGCGGAGGGTGGTTTTTAATGCAAAAGCAATTCGCAGGGCTTAAGGCCTGTATGTTTTTTGAATGCTGTGCTGAAATGTGATATGGAGGAATAACCCAGCATGGAAGAGACTTCGGTTACGCTTAATCCTTTATCGTAAAGGAGGTATTTGGCATGTTCCATACGTTGGCTCTGGTAGAAATCGAAAATGGTGGTACTGAACATTTCCTTGAACCCTTTTTTGAGATAGCATTCATTTATGGCTACTTTACGGCTAAGGGCTTTGATCGTAAGTGGTTCGCCAATATGCTGAAGCAATATTTCCCTGGCTTTGATAATTTTTTCCCTGTCGGCTTCATTGGCCAGGAATTTACAGGAGAAGCTTTCTTCCTTTTCTCCCAGCATACAGTCCAAGCTGTAGAGAAGCAGTATCTGGGTTTGTGCATTGATAAAGATATTCTCGAACGTATCGGTATAAGAGTGGTTCAGCAGGGCTTCTATTGTCATGCGTGTTTTACCGCAAAGAGGCAAAAGTTTGGAAAAACTGTTTGTATGGGTAAAACTGAGAACTTTATCGGTAAGGGTAGCGGCTTTTTTGTTTTTTATGAATTGTGTTAGATAGGAAGGGCGGAAACTAAAGCTTAAAACATCTATGCTGTCTACTTTTTCTATGCAACCTTTTACTGCATTGAATTTGCAGTAATCGCATTCGGTTTGTTTCTGCCTGCAATATACGTTGCCGCTTACGCAGAACTTGAGTTCCAGCATGTTAGCTTCGCCATTGTTCTTTTCGTAATGATAAACAAGCATGCCGGTATCTTCAATATTCCACCTGGGGTCCTTCCGGTACCTCTTAATGGTATAGTGGACAGATCCGGGAACAGCCCTGTCTACATCCTGAAGTACCTCCAGGTCTGTATACAAAAAAGGGTCTTTGCGGGCTATATTTAATATATCTGTCGACTGTTTCATGCTAATGTACCCGACAAAGGTACAAATCGTAGCTGAAATGGCAGCATTACAACTATCTGCAAAGGGGGTTCTGGCTTACGAGATCGGGAATTTTTTGACCGGCAAACAATGTTAGTGTTGTGGAAATCTTTCGGTTCCCGTTTGCATATTTATTGAGGCCAAAATTTACGAAAACCCTTGATTTTCCTTATATTTGCAAACATTTGAAATTTAACAGACATTAGAATATTTGGATTGTTATGAGTACAGAAACAGACGTAGTTGTCCCTTCGGGAAATGGCGGTTATGGTGCCGATAGTATACAGGTTTTGGAGGGGTTGGAGGCGGTTCGCAAACGGCCAGCAATGTATATCGGAGATATTGGTGTGAAAGGATTGCACCATCTTGTATATGAGGTGGTTGACAACTCTATCGATGAAGCCCTGGCGGGGTATTGTAAAAATATTACTGTTACGATTAATGAGGATAACTCCATAACCGTTCTGGATGACGGGCGTGGTATACCAACGGGTATGCATAGCAAGGAAAACCGAAGTGCTTTGGAAGTGGTAATGACTGTATTGCACGCCGGTGGCAAATTTGATAAGGGTTCTTATAAGGTATCAGGCGGTTTGCATGGCGTAGGGGTGAGTTGTGTAAACGCTTTGAGTACAAAACTTCATGTTACAGTAAACAGGGATGGAAAAGTGTTTGAGCAGGAGTATGCGAGAGGAGTGCCACAGTACGATGTACGAGAAGTCGGGGTATCTGATGCAACAGGCACAAGGGTTCAATTTTGGCCCGACTCATCTATCTTCATTGTATCTGAATACAACAAAGATATTTTGGAAAGCCGTCTCAGGGAACTGGCTTTTTTGAACAGGAAGATCACTATAACGCTAACGGATCTACGAGATAAAGATGATAGCGGAGTAGCATATTCCCGTAAGTTCTACAGTGAGGGGGGTATTGTAGAGTTTGTAGAAATGTTGGATAAAAATGCCAATCGTCAGCCGTTATTGCCAACCGTTATCTATTGCGATGGAAAGGATGAAGCTACAAATGTAGCCGTGGAGGTTGCCATGATTTATAATACAGGTTACCAGGAACATTTGTTTAGTTATGTAAATAACATTAATACTATAGAGGGCGGAACCCATGTTTCCGGTTTCAGAAGGTCTATCACTCGTGTATTCAAAGCCTATGGTGAAAAGGAAGGCATGTTTGAAAAGGCTAAAGTAGAAATTGAAGGGGACGATTTTCGGGAAGGACTGAGCGCTGTTATTTCTGTTAAAGTACCTGAGCCGCAATTTGAAGGGCAAACTAAAACTAAATTGGGGAACAGCGAAGTGATGGGTGTAGTAGATACCACGCTGAGTCGGGTATTGGCTGCATTTTTGGAAGAGAATCCGAAAGAAGCCAAGACCATTATCCAAAAAGTAATATTGGCTGCACAGGCAAGAGCTGCTGCAAAAAAGGCCCGGGAAATGGTACAGAGAAAAAGTGTGCTTACCGGGGGTGGTTTGCCTGGCAAACTGGCTGACTGTAGCGATAAGGACCCTGAAAAATGTGAATTATACCTGGTGGAAGGAGACTCCGCAGGTGGTACGGCCAAACAGGGTAGGGACAGAAGTTTTCAGGCCATTCTTCCGCTACGGGGCAAAATACTAAATGTGGAGAAGGCGATGGAACATAAGATATATGATAATGAAGAAATCCGGAATATTTTTACCGCATTGGGAGTGAAGATTGGCACACCTGAAGATCCCAAAGCATTAGACACATCAAAATTACGTTATCATAAACTAATTATTATGACTGATGCTGATGTGGATGGAAGCCATATCGCTACGTTGATACTTACATTTGTGTACCGCTATATGAAAGAGTTGGTAGAACAAGGATATATTTACATTGCACAGCCTCCACTCTATCTTGTTAAAAAAGGGAAAGACCAGGATTACGCCTGGACGGATGAAGAACGTAAATCCCTCATTACAAAATTCGGACAGGGCAAAGATGAGTCTGTTACTACCCAACGTTATAAAGGTTTGGGAGAAATGAACGCAGAACAATTGTGGGAAACAACCATGAACCCTGCTACCCGTACGCTTAAACAAGTTTCAATACAAAGTGCAGCCGAAGCAGATCGGGTATTCAGTATGCTAATGGGCGATGAAGTGCCGCCCAGAAGGGAATTCATTGAGTCTCATGCCAAGTATGCTAAGATAGATGCCTAATGGATAATGTTTATACATTGATTTGTTGGATTTTTTTTATTTTAGTATTGAATTAATACTTGCATGAATATATGAAACAAGCCTTTTTTGCAGTGATACTGCTTACGTTATTTACAATCTGCCGGTCACAGAATGTGGGTATAGGTGTGGCCAATCCCAGCGAAAAATTAGATATTAAGGGAAATGTAAATCTTACCGGGACTATCAAAGCAAATGGCATTGCCGGTACTAACGGGCAAGTCCTTACCAGCACTGGCACGGGCCTGAGTTGGGCATCGGCTGGTAGTATAATGGGGTATAAAAAATGTATTATACCCGGATCCGGCTGGGTGGTTCCTGCTAATGTTACGGAAATAATGGTGGAAGTTTGGGGGGCCGGTGCCGGAGGCGCCGGGAATGCGGGTGGCATCAGTGGCAGTTATGGCCGTACAGTCAAAACGGTCACGCCAGGCGCAACAATTACAATTAGCTTTGGTACAGGCGGGCAAGGCCAAAACGGGTCTACTAACCCTACATCCGGGTCTTCTTCCAAAGTGACTTTTCCGGATGGTTCTTATCTGGAAGCATATGGTGGAGTGATTTCTTCTTTAAATGCAGTGACAGATGGCTGGATAGGTTTTCCAACTACCGGGAATGCATATTTGCTGGATAATTATTTGCTCATTCCGGGAAATATGGGAGAGAGGACGTCGAGGGTATTTGGTCAGAAATCAAGTACTGTATATACGGAACAGGTACGTTATGGTATGGGAGGTATGCCTCCCGGCTTATTATTCAATATACCAAATACAGGCTCTTCATATTATTATGAAAATGGGTCTTCGGTATTTTCCAGGTCTGCCCGATTACCCTATATAGCTAATCCATACTATGCTACAGGCGGTAGTGCGGATTATGATAATTCAGGCCAGCCGGGAGGTTCCGGGTTGGTGTTAATCTGGTGGAATTAAAAGCTTCCATGCTTTTTTTGGTAACATGGATAATTTTAGTAGTTTTATATAAACAGGGTAGCAGCACACCCCGTATTTACTAACCATAAATTCAAGAAAATGTCAAAAATGTTAACAGCCTATTGCATG
>CAZKPH010000041.1:0-11797 GCA_964554605.1 uncultured Ferruginibacter sp. | reverse complement strand
ATGGCTATTCAGTTTTTCTTTCAGGGAAAAGCCACAGAGTGGATAAAAGTATTTTCAAAAGCAAATCAGCAGGAAAAACAACTTGCTTCCGAATTGCTACAAAAAATGGATATCACAAATCTTGCGAGGTATAAAGAGGAATTGAAATGACCAACAGTATAAAGGCACTGATAATATTGTTTGTATTTGTTTCCTGCGGTAGTAGAAATGATGCTCCTTCCGGGATATTAAACGCTTCAAAAATGCAAAAAGTATTGTGGGAGGTAATTCAAGCGGATACTTATACGGATATTTTTGTAAGGAAAGACAGTACGGCAAATCTCAACATAAGAAGTGTGGATATTCAGAATAAGATATTTTCCCTGAATGGTATATCCCGGGAAACATTTTACAAAAGCTACGACTATTATAAGAAACATCCGGATATGATGAAAGGAGTATTGGATAGCATTTCTAGTAAAGCAGAACGGAACCGGGTAATCCCATATATGGAAAAAAAACTGAAATAACCGGGCAACCATGCTGGTCCTTTCCGTAAAGAAATTAACCTGTATCTTGCAGCATAAATTACATTCTATGAAGTATCTTCCCCTCGATCCGCAAATCTTTATCAAAAATCGCAGCCGTTTTGTTAGTGAAATGGAGAAGAATGCGATAGCCATTTTTAATAGTAATGACGAATTGCCTACAAATGGAGACCAACTTTATAAATTCAAACAAAACTCGGATCTCTTTTGGCTGACAGGAATTGACCAGGAGGATACAATGCTCATTCTCTTCCCTGGTAATAGTGATGCCTGTTATCGTGAAGTATTGGTACTTGTACGTCCTAATGAAATGAAAGAAAAATGGGATGGGAAAAGGTTGCGGGCGGAAGAAGCTAGAAAGATATCTGGTATCCAGACTATAGTATGGTTGGATTCGATCGATACCGTTCTTCAGCAATGGGTACACTCAGTTGCAACCATTTACCTGAATACGAATGAGAATGACCGCAAAAGTAATTGGGTTTATGTACGCGATTATCGATATATAGAAACAATGAGAACAAAGTTCCCTTTGCATAATTATCGGCGTAGTGCTACAATTTTACGAAAGCTTCGTGCGGTAAAAACAATAGAGGAAATAGCCGTAGTGCAAAAGGCCATAGATATAACAGAAACTACATTCAGGAGGCTTTTACAATTTATCCGCCCGGGTATTATGGAATATGAGATTGAAGCAGAAATAATGCACAGTTTTCTCTCCCAGCGGGCTACCCGGGAAGCCTATGGCTCAATTGTAGCAAGCGGGGACAGGGCCCGGACTCTTCATTATGTTGAGAATAATCAGGAGTGCAGGGATGGGGAACTGATTTTGATGGATTTTGGTGCTGAATATGGCAACTATTGTGCAGATCTTACACGTACCGTACCGGTGAGTGGTAAGTTTACGAGGAGGCAAAAAACAGTTTACAACGCCTGTTTACATCTTCACAGATATGCAGCAAGTATTCTTAAACCCGGTATTACACTTGCTGATTACACTGAAAAAGTAGGTGATGAAGCGACGGTTGTATTCGGTAAAATAGGGTTGCTTCGCAAATCTGATATAAAGAATGAAGATAAGGATAACAGGGCCTATAGGAAATATCTATATCATGGTATATCCCATCATCTTGGGTTGGATGTACATGACTTGGGAACGCGTATCGAACCCATAACCGCCGGAATGTTGTTTACAGTAGAACCGGGAATTTATATCGAGGAAGAACAAATGGGAATCCGGATCGAAAATAATTTTTGGATCACCAGGAATGGGAATAAAGACCTGATGAAGAATATTCCGATTGAGGCCGAAGATATTGAAAGATTAATGAAGAAAGCAAAGGCATAGATAATTTTGATTCCGAAAACTATCATTAAGTATGAAGCATATACCTAATTTGTTTACACTTTCCAATCTTTTTCTCGGTTGCATCGCAATAGTGTTCGCATTACAGACGGAGAATATTATCATCTATACGAACGATGAATTTACCAGTAGTTTCAATATCCCTGAAAAGATATCTTTGGCCGCCCTGATGTTATATGCCGCCGCCGCAGTGGATTTTCTGGACGGGTTTGTTGCCAGATTATTTAAGGCAACTTCTGAATTGGGTAAACAATTGGATTCCCTGGCCGACGTGGTTAGCTTTGGCGTGGCACCGGGTGTAATACTGTTTCAATTACTTCGAATGAGTTTTGCAAGAGAAGAAAATGGACTGGACATTCCTATTGCTTATCTCCTGCCGGCGTTTATTTTCAGCGTTTCTGCAGCTTACAGGCTTGGTAAATTTAATATAGACGCATCACAGCAATACGGATTCAGGGGAGTGCCTACTCCTGCTGCAGGGTTACTGGTAGCTTCTTTTCCGTTAATTCTTCATTATGGCAATAACCTTTTCTCTATAAATACATTGCTTGTGAATATATGGGTATTGTATGGAGTAATATTGATTTTAAGTTGGCTGATGGTTAGCAATCTGCCGCTGATGGCGCTCAAATTCAAAGATTATTCAGTAAAAAATAATTTGTCCAAGATCATATTATTAGCAATTGCATTGCTCTCGGGCATTTTGTTGCAATGGATGGCCGTACCGGTAATTTTCATTGCCTACATTGTTTTATCTTTGTTGTATAAAAATAAATCTTCAATATGATTTTCACCGCAGAGGTAAAAGTAATGCCGCTTAAAGAACTGTTGGATCCCCAGGGAAAAGCTGTTATGGGCGGCTTGGCCAATTTGGGGCTCAAAAGCGTACAAGACGTACGTATTGGAAAGAATATTATTCTTCAGATAGAAGCAGCTTCCGATGGGGAGGCTAAAACTATTGCTGAGGAAGCCGCCAGAAAGTTGTTATCCAACCAGGTAATGGAGATGTTTGAAATTTTCATTAGCGAAGCATGAAAAAAATCAGCCTTTGGGCTGTATTACAAGTGCTAAAAGCAAATTTATAATGCTTTATATTGTACCTTCTCCCATTGGTAATCTTGCCGATATTACTTATAGGGCAGTAGATGTACTGCGATCGGTAGATGTTATTCTTACTGAAGATACCCGTACCTCGGGGATACTCCTACAACATTATCAGATTCAAAAACCATTATTTCCATACCATCAGCACAATGAGCATAAAGTTGTTCATCAACTAACGGAACAACTTCAGGCCGGGAAGATAATGGCTCTTATAACAGATGCCGGCACTCCCGGCATCAGCGATCCTGCTTTTTTATTAGTGAGGGAGTGCATAAAAATGGATATCAGGGTGGAGTGCCTGCCAGGGGCTACTGCTTTCGTCCCGGCATTGGTAAATAGTGGGCTCCCGATTCATAATTTTTGTTTTGAAGGGTTTATACCGATAAAAAAAGGCAGGCAAACATTGCTAAAAAAACTTAGTCTTGAAGAACGTACAATGGTTTTCTACGAGAGTCCGGTTCGCCTGGTGAAAACACTGAAAGAATTTATGGAATATATGGGTAATGACAGGCTCTGTTGCGTGAGTCGTGAGATATCTAAGAAATTTGAAGAAAATAAACGTGGCACATTGCAGGATGTCCAGGATTATTTTTCCGGGAAAGCAGTAAAAGGAGAGATTGTGATAGTATTACAAGGAAAGCCTGATAAATGACCGTTGATACAGGTTTTAATATCCTTTAACAGTTTTTGTTAAACTTCATCTTTAGTTTTTACGACATTTACTGGTACACTAAAAGCCGTTTGATAATATATGAATAAACTGGTTCTATTTTTCATTGCATTATTAATATTTTCCCAATATACTTATTCGCAGGATTGTTATTGGCAACAACGGGTCAGTTATGTGATGAAGATAGATGTTGATGCGCAGAAAAATAAATTCAAAGGGCTGCAGCGTCTTTCTTATACAAATAATTCTCCCGATACATTGCGCAAGATATATTACCATTTGTACTGGAATGCATTTCAGCCTAATAGTAGCATGGATGTCCGCAGCAGGGAATTAGGCAAGATTATTACGAATGGCAGGCATGACTGGGATGATAGGGTACGGGACAGGATATACAAACTAAAAGACGACGAAGCGGGCTATCAGAAAGTTATTTCACTGAAAATTAATGGCGTAAGCCAACCCACTGTCTTACATGAAACAATTCTGGAAGTGGATTTGACAAAGCCGATTTTGCCCAAAAACACAGTTGTTTTAGATATGGAGTTTGAAGCGCAGGTACCTCTTCAGATCAGGCGTAGCGGAAGGGATAACCCCAATACCGGAGTACGGTTTAGTATGAGCCAATGGTATCCCAAGTTGTGTGAATATGATAATCTGGGCTGGCATCCTACACCCTATGTAGCAAGGGAATTTTATGGTGTCTGGGGTGATTATGATGTTACTATTAATATTGATAAAGAATATAAACTTGGAGGCACAGGCATTTTATTAAATGCTAATGAAATAGGCTGGGGGTATGATGTAGGAGGTTCCCCATTAAAAGCCTGCAAAACGGATAAACGCACATGGCATTTTGTAGGGAAAAATGTACACGATTTTGTTTGGGCCGCCGATCCGGGGTTTAAGCATCTTGTACGTAAATTGCCAGGAAGGGAAACGACTTTACACGTTATTTACCATTATAAAGATAACGACAAAGAAAATGATGCGGAATGGCAGGTTGTGCTGGATGCTGCAGAAAAGGTACTTCCGTTTATAGAGCGGAAATTTGGTAAATACCCATATCCCCAGTATTCGTTCATACAGGGTGGAGACGGAGGAATGGAGTATCCCATGGCTACATTACTTAACGGGCCTGGGCTTGGGGGTGTTTTTCATGAGTGGATGCATAGTTGGTACCAGATGATGCTGGCTACGAACGAGAGTATGTATGCGTGGATGGACGAAGGGTTTACAAGTTATGCGGAAAACATGGTTACCCGGTTTTATGAAAATAAATCTTCTATCGATTATTATAAAGAAGCACTAAATGCAAACCCTGAAAATGCAAAACTGAAAGATATTATTCGCCAACTCCCGGAAGACCATTGCGATGCATACTTATCTTATTTCCAATTGGCAAAGAGTGGGTTGGAAGAGCCGCTGACAACCCATGCAGATCATTTCAACAATAATTTTTCATACAGTGCCGCCTCCTACTCGAAAGGTGAAGTATTCATGGAACAACTGGGATATATAATTGGCGCAGATGTGAGAGATAAGGTCTTGATGGAATATTATAAACAATGGCGTTTTAGGCATCCTTCTTCCGATGATTTTTTTCGTGTGGCCGAAAAGGTAAGTGGGTTACAACTGGACTGGTACAATGAATATTGGTGTAAAACAACAAAAACTATTAATTATTCAGTAGATAGTTTATGGGAAGAAGGCAGTACTTCCAAAATTCGTTTACGCAGGATTGGGCAAATGCCTATGCCAATAGACTTGCAGTTGGTTTTTAAGGACAGTACTTCTGAACTGCATTATATTCCACTTAATTTGATGTTTGGGAACAAACCGTCCGAAAATACAGGGCAGACAAGGGTTGTTCATGAAGAATGGCGATGGACACATCCTACATATATTGTGGAGTTCAAAAGGAAGCTGATGGATTTAAGATCTGTTGAAATAGACCCTTCCAAACGGATGGCGGATATTGACAGGAAAAATAATTTGCTGGAACTTACCTGGTAAACTTCTTGTTCCGGGTATTAGAACTAGTTTTTAGTGCAGTATTTAAAAAGGGACTTGTAGCAGGAACTTTTCCCTGAAAAAGCCTTCGGAGAAAAATTTATCAATTTCCCATACTCTTGGCCTGCACCCGCTTTCTGCAATTTCCTGTGTGAGGTCCCCGCCTTTCAGGCAGATAAGGCCATATGTAGTGCAGCCTTTCTTCAGTAAAGGGCGGCTCCAGCGGCAGAGTTCTTTTAGCGGAGCTACGGCTCTGGATACTACTGCATTAAATTTGATGTCTTTAATTTCCTCCGCCCTCGTATGCTTTACAGAAACATTCTGCAATCCTATAGTTTCTGCAATTGACAATGCTACTTTCAGTTTTTTGTTAATGCTGTCAGCCAGTAAGAAATTAACTCCCGGGAAAAAAATTGCCAGTGGTATGCCAGGGAAGCCTCCGCCACATCCAAGATCTAATACGTTGATATTATCTTCAAATGGGAATTGAATAGCAATTGAAAGAGAATGCAAAACATGGTGTTCGTAGAAATTATCAATATCTTTTCGGGAAATAACATTAATCTTATCATTCCAATCGGCATACAACTGTTTCAGGGCAGAAAGTTGTTGTAACTGTTCCGTTGTGAAATCAGAAAAATATTTTTGGATCACTTCCATGTTGTCACCGGTTTTCTGATAAGGGATACCGAGAAGATAAGGTAATAGAAGAACATCCAGATATCAAGGAAAACAAACATTGGATAAAGATCCTGTTCATTTAATTTTTTCATGGTAGGGTATAAAATAAATGCCTGTAAAACAAGCCGGGTTCCCCAGGCTATCAAAGCCCATTGCCAGCAAAAGAAAACAGCACTTGCTATCAGTAGCGGATAGAAAATAAAATGGCTGAACGCATAAAGCCCCAATAGAAAGCGATGTTTGAATTTGTAATATCTCGAAACGCTGTAGTGGCGTGTTTTCTGTTTATACCACGATGAAAAACTGCGTGCCGGTTGGCTAAGTGTAAAGGTTTCTTTATCAATATTAATTTTAGTATTTCCGAATGTTGCAGACATATTGATAAAAAGGTCGTCATCGCCTCCCGGAATGTTATTGTGTGCGGAAAACCCTTTGTGGCGGAAGAAGACAGTTTTTTTATAACTCAGGTTCCGCCCCACTCCCATATAAGTTAACCCGGCAAGTGAGTAAGAAAGATATTGTAGCGCCGTATGAAATGTTTCCCACCTTATTAGTTTATTCAGCAACCCTTTTTTCTTAAAATAAGGCCCATACCCCAAAACTATTTCAGTATCTTCATCATAAGTCTCCTGCATTTTTTCTATCCAGTTTTCACTGGCAGGAACACAGTCGGCATCTGTAAGTAGCAGGATTTCGTATTTAGCGGTTTTGATTCCCACACTAAGAGGAAATTTTTTTCCGGGGATTAACTTGGCTTCCTGTTTTAGTTCAACTGTATGCAAATGTTTAAACTCCTTTTTTAATTCTTCAAGCAGGTATTTGGTATCATCGTATGAGTTGTCATTGACAACAATTACTTCATGTGTAGTTTTATACTGCTGCAATAACGCTCCCGGAAGATTCTTTACCAAATTATCAGCTTCATCCCTGGCACAGATGATAACAGAAACCGGGTGTGTCTGTGATACTGTTTTTGGTTTGGATTTATATATGGAGAGCCTCAGAAAGAAAAAAAGGTAATAAAAAATCTGAATTAATGTAACGGCGCAAAAAGTATAGAAAATAATGCTTTGCCAGTGTTCAAGTATTCCTTGCCAGTTCATTCTGCAAAAATAGTGATAGTTTGGCTAAAATGTATCATATACCCTTTGACAGTGTTATTAACCGGGGCTTGCGTGAAAAAAAACAGATAATTACCTTTGTGTGCCCGTAAATAGCGGGTTACTTATGGCTGTATTACAATTTGAATTACTACAAACAGATATTGCAACAAAGGCAAGGGCAGGAAAGATAATTACCGATCACGGAGAAATTAATACTCCCGTATTCATGCCTGTCGGCACGGTGGGCAGTGTCAAGGCTGTTACACAACAGCAGTTGGCCGGTGATGTAAAGGCACAGATCATTTTGGGAAATACATATCATTTATACTTACGGCCCGGATTAGAAGTATTGGAGGCAGCAGGTGGGCTACATCTGTTTAATGGCTGGCATAAGCCAATCCTGACCGATAGTGGTGGATACCAGGTGTTCTCTTTATCCGGTAACAGGAAACTGACGGAAGAGGGGGCTTTGTTTCAGAGCCACATAGATGGGAGCCGTCATTTATTTTCTCCAGAGAGAGTAATGGATATACAGCGTATTATCGGAGGGGATATAATTATGGCTTTTGATGAATGCCCACCTTACCCAGGCGAGTATAATTATGTTAAGGAAAGTATGGAACTTACACACAGATGGCTGGACAGATGTATAAAGAGGCTGGCTGATACGCCCGATAAATACGGGTATACTCAAAATCTTTTCCCTATTGTTCAGGGGGGGGTATATAAAGACCTTCGGGTAGCATCTTCAGCGTATATTGCTTCAAAAAATGCAGCCGGAAATGCTATTGGAGGATTGAGTGTAGGAGAACCGGTGGAGATGATGTATGAATTTACCGAGCTTTGTTGTAGTATACTACCTGCTAATAAACCTCGTTACCTTATGGGCGTAGGGACACCCTGGAATATCCTGGAAGGGATATCTCAGGGTGTGGATATGTTCGACTGTGTAATGCCCACACGGAATGGGAGAAATGCCATGCTGTTTACATCACAGGGCGTTTTGAATATCGATAATAAAAAATGGGAATTTGATTTCTCTCCTATAGATGATTCTATCGGATGTGAAATAAGTAGTTATTACACGAAAGCATATTTACGGCACCTGGTAAAAGCAAAAGAATATCTTGCTTATACTATTGCAAGTGTACATAACTTGTCGTTTTATTTGTGGCTGGTTACTGAAGCCCGTAAGCATATTTTGCTGGGAGATTACGAAAGTTGGAAGAACGGGATGCTACCCCGGTTGCAACAACGCCTATAGGGGTATTTCTTTTTTGTTAACAATCTATTGGCAAAATGGCATAGTAATTGGAAAATTAATGTTGATATTAATTTTATATTTGTTAGCGTAAAACATTCAAAAATGATAAAAAAGTATCTCTGCCTGATCTGCTTCTTCGTTTCATCATTCGCAGGTTTTTCTCAAGTCCAGCCGGCCAATGTCCCAAAGGATGCACTGATAGATGTAAGCATCGCTGATTCCAGGTCGGGGAGGATGTTGCCGGGAGAAATTGTGGTATTTAAGAGTATGGTAAATCATACAGAATATCAGGGCCTTTCAGATTCAACCGGGCGTTTTTCTATCAGATTGCCTTTTGGGTCTAAATATGATATTTTTATTCTGGGATTCAAGGACTCCATTTCCTATAATGTATTAGATATACCGGCATTAAAGCCTAATCAGTTTTATAAAGGGACTTTTGCGCATGTCGATATCCAATTTGAACCTCCGGCATCTTTTGTACTGGAGGGCTGTAATTTTGAAACGGGCAAAGCTACGCTGCAGCCCGAAGCATATAAGGTGTTAAATGAACTGGTAGAATACCTGAAACGAAAAGAGGATGAAAAAGTTGAAATAGGTGGCCATACGGATAATGTAGGCGGGGCTGCAAAAAATATGATTCTTTCGCAGGACAGAGCCAATACCGTCAGGGAATATCTTATAGCTCAAGGCATTGCACCGGAAAGAGTAACAGCAAAGGGTTATGGGCTTACCATGCCAATAGATGATAACCGTACTGCAGAGGGAAGAGCATCTAACCGGCGTACGGAAGTAAAGATTATAGAGTAAATAATACAGATAATATTCAAAGGAGCCGTTTGTTTCGGCTCTTTTTTTTTCTGGCCTCTTTTAAACTACTTTTGCACAGCCTTCATGAAGAAACTGGATAAATACATATTGAATAAATACCTTACGACATTTTTTTTCTGCCTGATACTATTCACGGCGATTGTAGTTGTAATTGACCTAAGTGAGAAGGCAGATGATTTTGTAAAATCCAAATTGCCCGTGTGGAAAATCATCACGGATTATTATGTAGGGTTCATTCCCAGGCTGGACGCCATGTTATTCCCTCTTTTCGTATTTATATCGGTTATCTTTTTTACATCGAAAATGGCAGAACGGTCAGAAGTAGTGGCTATCCTGAGCAGTGGCGTAAGTTATAGTCGTTTTCTTGTACCTTATTGGATTGGAAGCTGCTTACTGGCAATATTGCTTTGGGCGACGAATCATTTTGTTTTGCCAAAGGCAAATGCTATTTGGGGAGATTTTGATGCCAGGTATATCAATTTTAATGTTTCGCCTACACAAGGCGCTACACAGAATTATTATTTTCGGCTCGATTCAAATTCTTATGCGGGAATACATGCTTATGATACGGTCAGTAAAATGGGCAATACCTTTTTTGTACAACGCTTCAGCCATAATAAACTTGTATATAACTTAAGGGCTGACGGTATTATGTGGGATACAGCATCACAAAAATGGAAACTGGCACGTGTGATGGAGAGAACTGTTGCTGATTCCAACGAACGTATAATAAGAAACGATACAAAATTTGTGAGTTATAATTTCAAACCGGTAGACCTGCGCAAAGATGAATACCTGAAAGAAAGGTTATCTACACCCGAATTGAACAGGTATATTCAATTTGAAAAAATGAGAGGTACGGAAGCTTTGGGGTCGTTGATGGTGGAACGCTATAACCGGGATGCGATTCCTGTTTCTGTTATTATACTCACAATGATTGGGGCAGTGCTTTCTTCCCGGAAGGTAAGGGGCGGAAGTGGGTTGCACCTGGCACTGGGTGTTATCTTAAGTGTATTGTATATCCTTTTTAGCCGTATTTCCGTTGTGTTTGCCACAAAAGGCAATTTCACTCCACTACTGGCAGCCTGGATACCTAATATCCTGTTCGGTGTTTTATCGTTCTATCTGTATAAGAAAGCACCAAAATAACCAACTCGCTGCTTATTGGAATTTCTTAAAACTTGCAGCTATGCCTTTGATCAGGGAAGAGCTAAACCCCTGATGCTCCATTTCATTAAGCCCGACTATCGTAAGGCCTTTGGGGGTAGTTACTTTGTCAATTTCCTGTTCTGGATGGCTCCCTCTTTGCAATAATAATTCAGCAGCTCCTTTTACGGTTTGTGCCGCAATGAGGCTTGCAGTTTCCGCATTGAATCCGATTTCGATACCACCCTGTATATTGGCACGGATGTATCTTAGTGCAAAAGCAGTGCCGCAGGAGCCAAGAATGGTTGCAGCATCCATAAGTTTTTCATCGATTACAACAACCTTTCCCACTGTAGCGAAAAGGCCACTTACATATTTGATCTGTTCTTCGGATGCATTCCGGAAACTAAGGCTTGTCATACTTTCCTGGATTGCTACGGCTGTATTCGGCATAGCTTTACAGATAGCCAGTTTCTTACCGATCATTTCTTCCAGGTCAGCTGTGGATATTCCGGCGAGTACCGAGGCAATAATATGTTTATTATTCAGCACTTTTTTTAATTTATCCAGCACTTCTTTTATCTGGAATGGCTTTATGGCAAATATTACAAGATCGCTGTTCTTTACCGCCTCCGTATTATCAGAAGTTATATTGACGCCTTTTTTTTGTAAATGTGCCAGCGTGGAAATATCCCTTTTTGTTAAAGTAATATCACCTGCCTTGCAGAATTTACTCTTCAACAGGCCTTCAGTAATAGCTGTACCGAGGTTTCCTCCGCCAATGATGGCAATTTTACGGCTCATGTTTAATTATGTTTTAATCTTTGATTAACTTTTCTTGCAAGCTGGTCAATATCCTGTTTCTCCATACATTTAAAATGGCCGAGCGGGCATCTTTTTTTTCCGTATTTACTGCAAGGCTGGCACCAAAGCCCTTTACCATTGGCCAATATATTTTCGTAAGGTAATATATTTTGCGCATATAAAAAACGAGACCCATAGTATGGTTCTACAGCCAGTTTTGGCGATGTGCCGCCCCATATTGCAAAGACAGTTTTATTGAAAGCACAGGCAATATATTGCATGCCGGTA
>CAZKPH010000040.1:0-11819 GCA_964554605.1 uncultured Ferruginibacter sp. | reverse complement strand
CTTCCAAATCATGATAAAAAGCATCCACATCTTTTTTCTTTTTATGATATTCAGCAACATACTCATAAGCAGGGAGATATTGCTTATCAGACAAACCGGCATCGATGAGCATCTTATAATAAGGTATGGCATCATCTTCTTGTTTTGCAAGTACAGCAGCAGTTGCAGCATTCACTACAAGAGATGTATCCAGTGGAGCAAATTTGAAAGTATTATAGCTAAACCCTTTACCATAAATATAATCCTTCACGATAAGGGCATTCTTAAATGCGATGAAAGCATCTGCATAATTCTTATCATTGAATGCCTTCGCCCCTACATCAAAATAGTTATTATAAATATCAAAGAAAGGAGCATTTTGTTCACTAGCCATTTGCGTATTCTTAGGGTCCATTTCCTGGTATTTTTTTAAAGCTTCAAAAGCTTCCATCCTGCAATTAGGGCAAATAGCCTTGAATGCATCAGATTTACTCATTCTATTAAAAATCAATCCTTTGAAATACCAGGCATCGGCTTTTCGGGCATTTTTTTCACTTTGAAAGAATTTATCTACAGTTTCTTTTGCATTGGTAGGAAGTTCCCCCGGCAAAACCGCCAATTTGGTCAAATCATCCAGGCTCTGGGCAAACAATACAGCTCCCGGTAACACAGCAATCAATAAAAGAGCAATTTTTTTCATTTGAATTAAATTTTATTTGATAAAGGTATTAGTTTGTCTTTAATCATCCTTAATTTTCAGGCTATTTTTAATAACCTTTTACAAAAAGCACTAAGCGGCTTATCTTTGAAGTAATACAATTTTTTATTCATTGATTTCTCAAAATACCATACAACAGATACTAAGCCGTATAGATATCGTAGATATCGTGGGGTCGTTCGTAAAACTTAAAAAAAGAGGCACGAACTACCTGGGGCTTTGCCCTTTTCACAACGAAAAAACCCCATCTTTTACGGTTTCACCTGCTAAAGAAATATATAAGTGTTTTGGTTGCGGGAAAAGCGGCAATGGGATAAGTTTTTTGATGGAACATGAGAAGTACAGCTATGTTGAAGCATTACGCTGGCTTGCAGAAAGGTATAATGTTGAGATAGAAGAGACGGAAACTTCACCCGAGCAGAAACTTCATCAGCAAAGTGCTGACAGCCTGTACATTATAAACAATTTCGCCCAAAAATATTTTTCCGATTACCTGTTCAACACGGAAGAAGGCAAAAATATCGGGTTGAGTTACCTAAAAGAAAGAGGATTCCGGGAAGAAATCATCAAAAAATTTCAGTTGGGCTTCAATTCCGAAGCCCGGGACAACTTCGCAAAAGCCGCATTGGAAGCCAAATACAATATAGAACTCCTGCAAAAAAGCGGGTTTGTTGTAGTCAGGGAGGAACATCCTGCGGATAATTACCGTGGGCGAGTCATCTTTCCTGTACATAACCAAAGTGGAAAGGTATTGGGTTTTGGTGCCCGGATACTTAAATCTAATGATAAAGCTCCCAAATATATAAATACTCCCGAAAACGAGATATATGTAAAAAGCAAGATCCTTTACGGCAGTTATTTTGCCCGGCAGGCAATAGATAAAGCAGACGAATGTTTACTTGTAGAGGGATATACCGATGTTATTTCATTGCACCAGGCCGGGATAGAGAATGTTGTAGCCAGCGGCGGGACTTCCCTGACAATTGACCAACTCAGGCTTATCAAAAAATATACAAATAACCTTACTATTGTTTATGATGGCGACAATGCAGGCATAAAAGCTGCTTTACGCGGGTTGGACCTTGCATTGGAGGAAAGCCTGAATGTAAGGCTTGTACTGATTCCCGACAATGAAGACCCGGACAGTTATGTAAACAAAGTGGGCGCCGCACAATTCAAAGATTTTGTAACAGCTAATAAAAAAGATTTCATACTGTTCCAGCTTGGACTTATGTTGAAAGATATAGGCAATGACACTACAAAAAAATCTGCAATAGTTAATCAGATTGCAGAAACAATATCAAAGATTAATAAAGCAGAAGATTTTACACGGCAGCAGGATTATATCAAACAGTGTGCTGAAATTCTGAAAATAGACGAAGCCGGACTACATGCGCTTGTAAATAAATATATACGAGACAAGATACAGCGGGAAGAAAACAAAGTCTTACGGGAAGAAATGAACACTTCTGCACCGGCATTGCCAACGGAAGTAGAAAATGACGTGGAAGCACTTTTTAACAAAGACGAAATGAATGAGAGGGCCATGATACGCAGTTTGTTGGAATTCGGCCTGATCGACTGGGATGAGGAGAAAAAAACAGCCGATTATATCTTTCGGGAAATTGAAAACAATAACCTGGAAGAACTTATTGACAATAAAGACATCGTTTCCATACTGCATACTTATAAAACCTGGTACGAAGAAGGCATGGAACCCACATCTAAGAATTTTATTTATCATGACAACCTTTCTTTAAGTTCCCTTGTAGTAAGTATCATGGACTACCAGACTGAGATCAGCCCTAACTGGAAAAAGATATTTGAAGGTAAAATTGCTACCAGGGAGGAACTGTATAAAGAAGAAGTACAATCTACGCTCAATTATCTGAAACTACGAAAGATCAAACGAATGGTTGCCGAAAACCAGCGTGAGCTTGAGAATGCCGGCACGCCGGAACAACAGTTGGTCTGCCTGCAAACACACCAGCATTTGAAGATGATCGAAATAGAACTTACCCGCCAAATTGGTACGGTTATCATCAAATAATATCATTAACCACGGCTTTTACTATTCTTGTTGAATGTATACGCAAATGAGATACGAAAATTCCGGGTATATGTATTACTTATGCTTTCCTGAACAAAATTATTCCCGTTCGTTATCGTTTTATTCTGTTGCTGAACAAAAGGGTCAATCACATTAAAACTCACGGAAAGTTTCTTTTTTAAGAATTTTCGTTGTACACCAAGATTCATACTCAAATTATTCCTGACGGATCCCTGCGGATTGGCAAAACGGTTATATGTGAAACTATAATTCGTTATTAACAACTCTGTAAACTGGTAGCTGCCTGTGCAGGTAGTAAAAAAGGACCCGCCATTAATAAACTTCTTTACAGCACGGTCAAACCGGCTATACTCGTTGAAACTATACCCTATACTAATATTAGCCTTCGATTTTTTGCTAAGCGTATATCCACCCCATGCATTTACTTCATATTCCTTCCTTCCGCTTATATTCTGCCACGTGGCAAATGTTTTCCCATCTGTAAGCAAAATCTTTACCGTATTGTAAATATCCTGTAAACGGTTGTACCCGGCAGAAAAATTGGCAAAATATTTTTTATGCCATTTCCCTACAATTAAATCAAAATTATCGGCATAAGAAGGTTTCAGAAAAGGGTTACCTGACTTACTATTATATGGGTCTGTATAATCTACAGCCGGATTCAGTTCGGCAATTCCCGGACGTTGCACAGTACGTTTATAGCTCACCGTTAATGTAATATCATTCTTCCATTTCCTTACAAAAGTTGCAAAAGGCAATATACTAAGATAATTATGCATCGCATCCGGGCTGTTAGTACCCAACGTGAACCTGAATATGGTTTCTTCAGCCTGTACCCCTCCGGTTACATTGATATCTTTTTTTACATTATACCTCAGTGATGCCCGCCCGGCATACAGGCATTGCTTATACATAAAATCATTGCTTAGGGCGTTTTGTATAAAAAAAATATTCTCTGGTTTTTTAAATACCTGGGTTACCTGTACATTATCGGAAGTATAATAGTTGATATTTCCGCCAGTATTCAAAAAGCATTTATCCTGTTTTAATACTTTATCGCAATTTACTCTCAACGTGAGAGCTGAATTTTTTACCGAAACAGATTGCGTTTGTGTGGAATCATTATTGATTGTAGAATTATCTTCGCCAAAATATTGCTGATAAAAATATTTATCATTATCGTTTTTCCCTCCTGTATATCCTGCAATCAGTTTCAACTCATCCCCCGGCACCCCGAATTTAAGTATGTAGGTAAGATTCATTACCGGGGTAAGGATATTGCCTTGGTTATTAATGTTGCGGACACTCCGGCTATAAACCAGATTTTCAGCGCTAATATTAGCATAGGATGTATTGCTGGTATTATCTGTGTTACTGTTGTTATATTGCAGGGTAAGGGATATATTTTGTTTCTTTGTTAAGTCGTAATTTATATTTATTCTTAGATTAGGGCGACTGTTTATATTGTTATTATGAGATTTTGTTATAAAAAAATTAGAAGAATCTGCATAGAAATTTTGCCTCACCCCGGAACCATCCCCATTATACGATGAAGAAGAGAATCCGGCATTAACCTGCAGGGAAAAATTAGACTTTCGGTAACCGACACTGCCAGATGCACCGGCCTCTCCTCTTGTACCATAATTTACACTCAGCCTGGTATGAATACCGGTCCGGCCCTTTTTGGTGACAATATTTATCACTCCGCCCCTTTCGGTAGCATATTGCGGAGGAGGCGTTGTCATAACTTCTATCTTTTCAATCATGCTACCCGGCATACTTTCCAGCAAATCCTGCAATTGTTTGGCATTGAGTTCTACAGGCTTATCATCGATCAATATCTTTGCGTCCTTGCCACGTAAAGAAATTTTTCCGTCATTATCCACATTTACCAAGGGCGTTTGCTTAAGCAATTCAGTTGTGTTGGCACCATTACTCAAAGCCGATTCTCCCGTGTTAAAAATGATCTTCCCTTCCTTTTGCTCTATCAAAGGCCTTTCAGCATAAACTATTACTTCTGCCATTTCCACAGCCTTTCGGGAAAGCTTTATATCGTTAAGATCAAAATCTGATCTTTCCTGCCGTACCGAAATTGAATCCAATACTAAATCGGCATATCCTTGCGAACTGAAGCGTAGCCTGTAAACTGCATAAGGAAGATCCATAAAAGAAAAGTAGCCGTCTTTACCACTAACTGTAATCCGCAGTATATTATCTGAACCTGCCAGGCTAATTTTTACAGTTGCAGAAGATATTGCCTTCCCACTCTCCTGATCTACCAGGGAGCCAATAATAATACCTTGTACATTGGAACGTTGTGCATTAACGGTATAATTAATTGTAAATAAAACCAATAAGACAAAAAATGTCCCGACAATGATTTTCTTCATAAACTTCAAAGCATAAACTTAACAAATGCTTTGCCAAAACCGACTCAGTTTTCGCTGCCAATCTGACATAATTACTTTTCAATTGACTATCTTTGTCATTTGAAATTATGGGAGTATTACAATCGATTGATAATAAACAACATGACGAAACCAGGCAGGGAGAAACGTATGCCCCTTTCAGCCTGGACCCGAATATTTACAGGAAGCATTTCTATATAGAAAGTTATGGCTGTGCAATGAACTTTGCTGATAGTGAAGTTGTTGCCTCTATTCTGCATAATAATGGTTTTGGCGCTACGGCAATGATTGACAATGCAAACCTGATTTTTATCAATACCTGTTCTATCAGGGAGAAGGCCGAAGAAACCATCCGCAAAAGGCTGAAAGAATTCCATGTGCTTAAAAAACGTAATCCCGGGCTGCTCATTGGTGTCCTGGGATGTATGGCAGAAAGGCTGAAAGAACAATTGCTCCAGGAAGAAAAATTAGTAGATCTGGTGGTTGGGCCAGATGCCTACCGTCATTTGCCTGCCCTTATTGAAGAAGCCGAAACCGGGCAAAAAGCAGTGAATGTATTACTTAGCCGCGATGAAACGTATGCAGATATATCTCCTGTCAGGCTAAACAGCAATGGCGTAAATGCATTTGTAAGTATAATGAGAGGCTGCAATAACATGTGTTCTTTTTGTGTGGTACCGTTTACAAGAGGCCGGGAAAGAAGCCGGGATGTAAAGAGTATTATAAAAGAATGTTCCGACCTGTATAACGAAGGGTACAAAGAAGTAACGCTGTTAGGCCAAAATGTAGATAGTTACTATTGGGTTGAAGAATGTGATAATACAATCACAACATTTGCTATGCTATTGGAAAAAGTGGCACTAATCAACCCTACGCTGAGAGTAAGGTTTTCAACATCGCACCCAAAAGATATCACAGACGAAGTTCTGCATGTAATAGCAAAGCATGATAATATCTGCAATTATATCCACTTGCCTGTACAAAGCGGCAGTAACAGGGTATTACAATTAATGAATCGTACATATACACGGGAATGGTACCTGGCAAAAGTGAACCGTATTCGTGAGATTCTTCCTGATTGTGGGTTATCAACAGACGTGATCTCGGGTTTCTGCAGTGAAACAGAAGATGACCACAGGGAAACACTTTCTTTAATGGAAGAATGCCGCTTTGACCTTGCTTATATGTATTTCTACAGCGAAAGGCCTGGCACACTCGCCGCCAGAAGATTCCCGGATGATATACCTGAAGAAGTTAAAAAAAGGCGCCTCCAGGAAGTTATCGACCTGCATAGGGCACACTCTTTAGCTAGTATGCAAAATGATGTAGGTAAAATATTCACTATTTTGGCAGAAGGCACTTCAAAGAAAAACAAGGATCAGTTGTTTGGAAGAAATGATCAGAATAAAGTCATCGTTTTTCCAAAAAAAAACTATAAAGCCGGAGACTATGTACAGGTTAAAGTAAATAAATGTACTGCCGGTACTTTAATTGGTGAAGCTATAAACTAACAACAAATGGAATTACAATCTATAAAGAACCGTTTTGGAATAATCGGAAACTCACCTGCCCTGAACCATGCATTGAATGTAGCTGTTCAGGTAGCCAATACCGATCTAAGCGTACTTATCAATGGAGAAAGTGGCGTAGGTAAAGAAGTATTTTCTCAAATCATACATTCATTAAGCGCAAGGAAACACAATCCTTTTATTGCGGTAAACTGCGGCGCTATTCCTGAAGGCACTATTGATTCCGAACTTTTCGGCCACGAAAAAGGCTCTTTTACCGGAGCTGTTGATAATCGAAAGGGCTACTTTGAAACTGTTAACGGAGGAACCATATTCCTTGATGAAATTGGAGAACTCCCATTAGGTACACAAGCCAGGCTCTTACGTGTTCTCGAAGCCGGAGAATACATTCGTGTTGGTAGCAGTAAAGTACAAAAAACCGATGTAAGGGTTATTGCCGCTACTAATAAAGAGTTGATTGAACATTCTCAAACCGGGCGTTTTCGAGAAGACCTTTTCTACCGCCTGAATACAGTCCCTATCCGTGTCCCTGCTTTGCGTGACAGAAAAGAAGATATACCATTGCTATTCAGGAAATTCGCCTCTGATTTTGCCAGCCGCTATAAAGGAGCTCCCGTACAGCTTGATAATGAAGCACAGATACAGCTTATGAATTACAGTTGGCCTGGTAATGTACGGGAACTCAAAAACATTGCAGAGCAAATATCAGTTCTATCCAAAGAAAAAAACGTGACGGCTCAAACATTGAAAGAGTTTTTGCCGGAGGATAATTATAGCCGGTTACCGATTTTGGCGGGAGGTAAAAATGCGGTAAGCCAACAGGAATTTGCCAACGAAAGAGAAATACTATACAAGCTCTTTTTTGACATGAAGAAAGATGTGAATGAGTTGAAAAAAATGTTCTTCGACATCCTTCAAAACCCGTCACTATCTCAACAGTTCCCTTTATATAGTACCAGCGAGCCAATCGTACATGACATCAAAACGATGGTACCGGCTGGAAATTTCGGGCAAACAATACAAAACCAGCAACCCGTTTTTATTAATACAAAAGATGACATTCAGCAACATGAAGCAATAGAAGAGTCTTTAAGTATTATGGACAAAGAAAAAGAACTGATCATCAAAGCTTTAAAGAAACATAAGGGCAAGCGTAAGGACGCAGCTTCCGATCTGGGTATCAGCGAAAGAACCTTATACAGAAAATTAAAAGAATATGACATCGAAGAATAAAAACACAATCCCAACGGCAATGCCTGTACATTATTGCAAATATTCTTTTAGCTGGAAGCTGGCAATGTTAAGTATATTGATCAGCGGCCTATTCAATTACGCAACTTGTAAATATAGTTTTAGAGATACGTCTCCCATACCACAGGAAATAAAAACTTTCAGGGTTAATTACCTGGAGAACAAAGCAAGATATGTAAATCCACAACTTTCTCCTCAACTAACGGAGAAGCTCAAGCAAAAAATCATAAGCAACACAAGGCTTACGCAAACCAACAGCGATAATGCTCATTATGATATCAGTGGATATGTATCCGATTACACAGTAAGTACCAGTGGCATATCCGGTAATGAATCGGGTACAAACAGGCTTTCGGTAAGTTTTCACCTGATCTTTAAAAATACGCTTGACGACAAAAAGAATTTTGAAGCCGACCTTACCAATACATTTGACTTCGCTTCCACACTAAGTTTGTCGCAGGCTGAAAATACGTTAATGGACAATATGGTGAAAAACATTGTTGATGGCATTTTTAATAAAATATTTTCCAACTGGTAAACACCCATTAACAGACAATATAGATATATACGTTATCTTCGAATTATGGTAAATGCAGATTTACTTTATACAACAATATTTAAGAGAGACCTGAATGCCGAGGATACAGAATCCTATTTGAAAAAGGTAACAGAAGAATACCCTTACTTTGCCCCGGCATTCTTCTATCTCCTCCAACAATCCCATAAAGGTTCTGTTGATTATATGCTTTTGGCAGCTAAAACCTCATTATTGTTTCCCAACATAAACTGGCTTAATTATCTTCAAAAAACTACGGCCCCCGAAATCACTGAAACATCTGTACAATCACCTGGCGCACAAGCTCTTGCAGATGCATTTAGTACACTGATGGCATTTTCCGGGGTAAACCCCAAACAAAAAGAAAAAATATCGAATGGAAACCCGGCTAAGGAAGCCATAGATACAGACGAAAGTGCAGCAACCAACATAGCCCCCCCTCCTTCACCTGTTCTCCCCAATCTTTCTACCGTGGTTACCGAAGATACATTTACCTATGAACCGCTGCACACTACTGATTATTTTGCAAGCCAGGGTATCAAACTGGCTGAAGAAGTAAAACCAGGAGATACTTTGGGAAAACAACTTAAAAGTTTTACCGAATGGTTAAAGACCATGAAAAAAATCAATCCGGAACTTAAGGGATCAGTACAATCTGATACGGCAATACAATTATTAGCCGAAAGATCCAACGATGAAAAAGAAGTAATAACGGAAACTATGGCAGAAGTTCTTACCCAGCAAGGAAAAACAGCCAAGGCAGTGGAAATGTACCAAAAATTAAGTTTGCAGAATCCCTCTAAAAGTGCTTACTTTGCAGCCAAAATAGAAAAATTAAACGGAAATTGATATGTTAGTTTTATTTGCAGCCTTGATCATAATTGCATCAATTATACTTGGATTAATTGTTTTGATTCAGAATCCCAAAGGAGGCGGTTTAGCCGGAAGCCTTGGTGGATTTAGCAACCAGTTGATGGGAGTTAAACAAACAACGGATGCACTTGAGAAAGGCACATGGATTTTTGCTGCAGTACTGGGCATACTTTGTATGATGTCCCCGTTATTCATCAAACAGAATGTAGGTGGGGAAACTAAGAATGATCAGTTAATAAAAGATGCTCCATCTTCACTGCCTTCAAAAGCAAATAATGCCACAACCCTTCCGGGAGCAGCGCAACCTGCCGCACCTGCCACGCCAAAACCATAATAATGTTCACAAAATATTATAGCCCCGCAATTCAAAAGCGGGGTTTTTTATTATAGCTTAGCAGAATTAAAATTCGATTAACCCTTAGTTTATACTCGTGAAAAGAATCTTTACTTACTCCGTTATTCTTGTCCTGTTAGCCACCGCATTTATAGCATGGCGTTTTCTTGGCAGCAATACAAATTTTGATGAACCTCGAAAAAGTATTTTTATTAAAACCGGCAGTACTTTTTCAGATATCATGGAACAGGTAAAAAAGGAAAATATTGTAAGCAACCCCGGGGCATTTGAATGGCTTGCGGCAAAACTTGGTTACGATAAGAAAGTACACCCCGGCAAATACACAATTGAAAATGGGAAAAGTATCTTTTCCATTTTAAGGCAACTTAGATCCGGTGTACAGACACCCGTAAATCTTGTCATTACAAAACTAAGAACCAAAGAGGAACTTGCACAGAAAATTGGGCAAAATTTTGAATGCGATTCCCTTTCTGTAGCCTCCCTGCTTTATAATGAAGATTCGCTTAAAAAATTCGGCGTTGATACCAATACTATAATGACACTTATTATTCCGAATACATATAGTCTGCTTTGGACATCTTCGCCTTCCAGAATATTAAGAAAACTGGCTGCATCTCAGGAGAAATTCTGGAATGATGCAAGAAGGAAGAAAGCTGAAGAACTCCATCTCAGTACAGAAGATGTATATACCCTGGCCAGTATTGTGGAAGAAGAATCAAATCGTGATGAAGACAAAGGCAAAATTGCCAGTGTTTATATCAACAGGATACAAACAGGAATGAACCTTGGTGCCGACCCCACAGTTAAATACGCTATGAGGGATTTCGGATTGAAACGTATTTATAACAAATATCTTCAGTTCCCTTCCCCATATAATACTTATATCAACAAAGGGCTTCCTCCCGGTCCAATCTGTACCCCGTCTATTAAAACAATAGACGCCGTGCTGGATGCACCACCAACAAATTATTTGTATTTTGTTGCAAAACCAGAACTCGATGGATACTCCAACTTTGCTACAACTTATGAAGAACATATGAAATATGCAAAAGCTTACCAGGAAGCATTAAATAAACTCTCGCAAAAATGACCTAAATAAAAATTTATTATGTTTTTTTGTAAGTAGCTTTTAATACAACTTGACCCCACTAGAGAAATTCATATTAACACGCACACCTTTTGGTTTTTTTGTAAAAAAATCCAAACACTTGTACCTGCCAGGATTTGAAGGTGTCCCGTTATACGATGTTATGAAATTCTTCTATGGCCAAATAAAAACTGTCGGGCTGACAGAACGGGCATCTGCAGTTGCGTACAATTTCATTATGGCTATACCGCCTTCATTCCTTTTTCTTTTTACACTCATTCCTAACCTTCCTTTTGTGTCCAAAAGAAGTATCAAGGAACAATTGCATGCATTGATAATCGATATCGTACCGGCCAAAGTACACAACGTAAACCTCATTAAATTTGTAGATTCTTTTATAGACGGATCTAAAATCGGGCTTCTCTCTTTCGGGCTTTTAACTGCCTTGTTCTTCGCATCCAATGCTATGATGGGAATAATGCGTTCTTTCAATAAGAATTATATCGGGTTTGAGAAAAGAAGCGGGTTTAGTAAACGATGGATGGCAATCCGCCTGACGGCGCTGATATTTCTGCTTGTACTGAGTTGCCTGCTAATGCTTATTTCACAAACAGCCGTATTAAAATGGATCGGCATTAAAAGTTATATTACCAGAGAGATCATTTCTTATGCCAGATGGATATTTATCGTTACTCTCATTTATTACGCCATAGCATTCATATACAAATATGCACCTGCCGTACAAAAGCGCTGGAAACTTGTATCTCCCGGAACAATACTTGCTACTTTTCTGAGCCTCCTTGCAACATACGGATTCTCAGCTTTTGTAAATAATTTCGGAAGATACAACGCACTTTACGGTTCTATCGGAACGATAATAGTGTTGATGGGCCTTATTTACATCAATTCACTCGTGCTACTCATCGGTTTCGAGCTAAATGTCAGCATACAATCTCTTAAATCCATTGCCGAACAGCGTGAAAAGAAAGAAA
>CAZKPH010000039.1:0-11897 GCA_964554605.1 uncultured Ferruginibacter sp. | reverse complement strand
AAAGCTTGAAAGAATTGAAATTGCTGATGAGTGATTATGTTGGTATTGTAAGAAATAATGAGCGTTTACACCGTGCCATGAAAAGGCTGGACCTCCTGTTTGAAGAAACGGAAGCTTTGTACGAAAAAACTGTTGTATCTCCACAACTTTGTGAATTGAGAAATATGATAACTGTAGCATATCTTATTGTCAAATGTGCCGAATTCCGGACGGAAAGCAGAGGGCTTCATTTTAATACCGATTATCCCAACAAGAGTGAAAGATTGCAGAATATTGTTTTATAAACTGTACCTACAGTGGATAACCAAAATATTTCATAATGTATTACATCATTTACGGGTTTCTTTATACTATTTCCTTATTGCCGTTCAGGATACTGTACCTGGCCAGCGATCTTATCAGTTTTGTTTTATGCTATATCATCCGCTACAGGAAAGAGGTTGTTATGGGTAATCTTAACCGGGCTTTCCCGGAGAAGACTGATATAGAAAAGAAAAAAATAGCTCGCAAATTTTACAGAAATTTTATAGATACTTTTATTGAGACGATAAAAGTGTTGTCGATGTCTGATGCTGATTTCGATAAAAGATGTACGCATAATTTCGAAGTGATTAACGGTGCCGTAGAAAAGGGGAAAAACATACAATTGCTAGGTGCTCATATGTTCAACTGGGAATATGGCAACCTGGTTACCAGCAAGAATATTAAAGTACCTTCAATTGGCATCTATGGCACTATCGAAAATAAAGCTATTGATAAAATTTTCTATAAAATACGGTCCCGTTACAATACTATCCTGGTTTCTACAAAATCTTTCAAGAGAGAGATAACAGGATTGATGAGAAAACAACATGTTATGTGCCTGCTGGCAGACCAAACCCCCGGCAACCCACAAAATGCCTACTGGCTTAATTTTTTCAATTCCCCTGCACCGTTTATCAACGGGCCGGGCAAGAATGCCGGGAAAAATAACAATGCCATCATTTTTATGAATTTTGAGAGAAAAAAAAGAGGACACTATTTTTTTAATTGCATAAAAGTTATCGAGGAACCTACTCATTTCACACCAAAGGAATTAACCCTGATGTACAGGGATTTTGTTGAAGGCATTGTCCGGCAACAACCGGATAACTACCTGTGGAGCCACAGGCGGTGGAAATGGAATTATACGGAAGAGTTCTATCATTTATGGATAGACAAAAATTAGTCCCTGCTCCTTCCGGAATAAATCATGATATAATATACCAACATGGCTATAGAAGATAATGCCGCTACCACATAAGTCAGTGCAGCCCACTTAAGTGCATCCTTTGCTTTTTCGTGTTCGCCGGTAGTTGTAATATTGGCAGTATCGAGCCATTTGAGCGCCCGTGCAGAAGCATCAAACTCAACCGGTAAAGTAACAACGGTAAATAAGGTAGACACTGCAAAAAGGATAATGCCTATCAGTAATATTGTTTGATTGCCTCCGCCAAAGCCCATAACACCCAATCCGGCAATGATGATCCATTGCGAAAGAGTAGTACTGATTTGTGCAGCAGGGACTAAACGGCTTCTCAGCATAAGCATGGAATAGGCTGTAGCGTGCTGAACTGCATGCCCGCATTCGTGGGCAGCAACAGCAGCAGCAGAAACATTTCTTCCTTCATAAACATCGGGGCTCAGGTTAACCGTTTTCTTAGAGGGGTCATAATGATCCGTAAGAAACCCCGGCACAGACACTACTTCTACGTCATATATACCATTATCACGCAACATTTTTTCGGCAACCTCCTTTCCACTCATTCCTTTGGAAGTAGGTACCTGGCTATACTGCGAAAATTTGCTTTTCAACCTGAACTGAACGAACATCCCTATCACCATAAATATTAAAGAGATAGCCATAATTCCTAATGTCATAATATGATTTTTTATGAACTAAAATTACAAACAATACGCCAGAATTTTCGGCTGACAAAAAGTCAAATAAAAAAGGGAAAGCAATTTTGGCTTCCCCTTAACAATTTGCTTTTCAATAATTTCAGATTAATTTTTTCACAGCATCGGTAATCTCGCCTTTTGTAATGGGCACACCCTTGATCTTATTATACCCTTTTGCATCTACAAAATATTTTTCACGAATGATCTTTATCAATTGGCCGTTATTGATCTCCGGAATAAGGATATGCTCAAACCCTGCAATAATATCACCGAGATTTTTGGGGAAAGGCCGTATATAACGAAGATGGGCATGGGATATAGCTAAACCTTCCTCCTGCAATTCTTTAACTGCGGTTTTAATAGCTCCATATGTACTTCCCCAGCCCAGCACTAATACTTTTCCTGTATTGGGGCCACTGTCTAGTTTCTGTTCGGGAATATAATCAGCAATTTTCTCCACTTTAGCTTCCCTGGTTTTCACCATATGCTGATGATTATCCGAATCGTAACTAATATTTCCGGTGATATCCTGTTTTTCCAACCCGCCCACTCTGTGTTCCAAACCAGCAGTACCGGGAACAGCCCAGGGCCTTACTAATTTTTCGTCACGTTTATATGGAAGAAATTTTTCTTCGCCTTCATCAAGTACTTTTTTAAAAGCTACTTTTATATCCTGCAAATCTGCAGACAATGGGAATTTCCATGGTTCGGCACCGTTAGCAATATATCCGTCCGTAAGAAGTATAACCGGAGTCATATGTTGTAAACTCAACCGGCAGGCTTCGAATGCTACCTCAAAACAATCGCTTGGCGTAGATGCGGCAATTACAGGCATGGGGCACTCCCCATTTCTGCCATAATATGCCTGCAGAAGGTCACTTTGCTCGGTTTTCGTTGGCAATCCCGTACTCGGCCCCCCCCGCTGTACGTTTACGATTACCAGTGGCACTTCCAGCATAACCGCCAATCCCATAGCTTCAGTTTTTAACGCCATCCCCGGGCCACTAGTAGTAGTAACACCCAGCGCCCCGCCGTAACTGGCACCTATAGCCGAAGCAATACCGGCTATTTCATCTTCGGCCTGATATGTTTTTACTCCGAATTCTTTATAGTTGCTCAAATCGTGTAAAATATCAGAAGCAGGCGTAATGGGATAACTTCCCAGGAATAACGAGAGGTTGCTTTTTTGAGAAGCGGCAACGAGCCCGTAAGCTAATGCCTGATTGCCCATAACTGAACGATAAGTACCGGGTTCCATTTTGGCTTTGTTTACAACGAACCTTGTAGAAAAAGTTTCTGTGGTATCGCCATAATTATACCCGGCTTGTAATACTTTAATATTACTTTCCAGTATTTCAGGTTTCTTTCCGAATTTACTTTTGAAGAACTGAATAGAACTATCCATATCTCTGTTGTACATCCAATAGAGGAATCCAAGCACAAACATATTCTTGGCCCTGTCTTTTTCCTTCGTTCCCAGAGAAATATCTTTCAGCGCTTCCCTGGTCATTTTCGTAACATCCATCTTAATCAAACGAAAGTTATCAAGAGAATGGTCTTCCAACGGATTTACACCTTCCGGGTAGTTAGCCAACCTGAGATTCTTAGAGTCGAAACCATCAACATTAACTATGATAATGCCTCCCTTTTTAATCGCCTTTAGATTTGCTTTTAAAGAAGCAGCATTCATGGCAACAAGTACATCGCACTGGTCACCGGGAGTATATACTTTATCGCTGCTGAAATGCAATTGGAATCCGCTTACACCTGCTATAGTACCTAAGGGTGCCCGGATTTCTGCCGGAAAATCAGGGAAGGTGGCAAGGTCCAGCCCCATCAAGGCCGTATTATTTGTAAACTGGCTGCCGGTTAATTGCATCCCATCGCCACTGTCACCGGCAAACTTAATCACTACATCCTGTAGTACCTGTTCTGTTGTTGTCATTGTTTAAACTTTGTAAGGGTTGCAATTTACATCTAAATTTCATTATTAGAACAAGACAAAAAAGCCATTCGTACCCCATTCGATAGCTCATAGTTCATATCTATAAAATTGTTTATTTCTTCTACTGAAGTCTAACAAACATGCCGGGCAAGATGCGGCCGATACAGTAGGCTGCTTCCCAGATATTTATCAAATTATTAACGGAGCCATTTAATAATGGCACAGGTAAAGAAATAGCTTTGGAAAGGATTTTAATAAAACAATCCCCATATATGGACACCGATCCTGAAGCCAGAGAGAATGCAAACCTCCTCTTCAAAACAACCTTTCTTACACTTGTTTTTTCGTTTACTCAATGTTCTACCGACCTTAGAAGGTCTTTTCTCATTGCCCTGCCAAAACAGGAGTTGCGATCTCAAAAAAATGACAAAGAAGCACCAGTTGGAAAACGAAAAACGAAAACAATTTTCCTCACATTCGATGATGGCCCTAATAAGGGTACCAGAAATGTCATGGACATAGCTGTAAGTGAAGAAATACCTGTTACTATGTTCTTTGTTGGTGAACATGTTTATGGCAGTAGCTGGCAAAGACAAACTTATGACAGCGTTTCGCAATGCAATTATGTGGAAATAGCAAATCACAGTTACTCACATGCTTCCCACAATCATTTTGAAAAATTTTACTATAGCCCCTCTATTACGATTGCAGATTTCGTACAATGCGCCGACAGCCTCGGTATCAGCAGCAGGATTATCCGTATGCCAGGAAGAAATATTTGGCGAACCGAAAATATCAGTTCTACAGATATAAAAAGAGATGCTGCTACAGCCGACAGTATCCAAAAGGCCGGATTTATCATAATAGGCTGGGATATTGAATGGCATTACAATAACACATTGAGCCTTTGTTCAACAAGTGCTGAAATGCTTGCTCAAATAGATAGTATTTTTTCTAAAGGTGAAACAAAAACACCTAATGAACTTGTTTTGCTGGCACATGATCAGGTATATGCAGATGCGGGAGACTCTGCCGAACTTCACAAATTTGTCCAGCAATTAAAAAATTCAGGAGAGTACAATTTTGAAACCATAAATAAATATCCCGGCATCAATAGTTATTAAAAATATTTCCAAAAGAATGGGTGTATCTTTATATGGAATATTCCATACTATAGAAATGTACCTGTTAGAAACGGAAAGGCTATATCTGCGAGAACTGCAGGAAACAGATGCAGACAATATTTATTTGCTGAACTCGGATCCGGACGTGATACGTTATACTGGTGATAACCCTTTTGAAAATATTGAAGAAACCAGGAATTTCCTCATCAACTACGACCACTATAAAAAATTCAGATTGGGGCGATGGGCCGTACTACGTAAATCAGATGATCAATTTTTAGGATGGTGCGGACTCAGATATATCTCTGAAGATGATGAATATGATCTTGGGTTCCGGTTTTTAAAAACGTTTTGGAATCAGGGATATGCAACCGAATCTGCAAGAGCCTGTATAAGGTACGGATTTGCGGTTCGCAGTATTCATAGGATAATCGGCCGGGCTTTAAAGGAAAATACAGCATCCATAAAAGTACTAAAGAAGACAGGTATGCAATTTTTCCATGAAAGCAATTTCCACGGTATGCCGGCTGTAACATATAAAATAGACAAGAAGGATTATCCATTTTAATGTTTATACATAACCCATTATTTATTTGGGGAGCCTAATGCCCTGCTCTGTAGCAGAAAAAATACTTTAACCATTTCAGTCATATTATGAATGCTATATTAACATATATCCGAAAGGAATTAAAAAAAATATCTGACAAAGAGTTACAAAATTCAACGCAAAGATTTTTCAAAGAACCTATCCTGTGTTACGGGATAAAATCTGCCGATGTAAGAAATATATCCAAAAAAATCCTTCCGGAAATCAGAGGTTTGTCCAAGCCGGTTGCTTATGGCCTTTGCGATCAGCTATGGCAATCGGGCTATTTTGAAGAAACGATAATAGCCTGCGATATTGCATTTGCACAACGGAAATCTTTTCAACCCGAAGACCTTGGCATTTTCGAAAATTGGATACGGGATTATGTTCACAACTGGGCTTCTTGTGATACGTTTTGTAATCATACGGTTGGAGAATTTTTGATGACATATCCTCAACTGATAAAGAAAACCGGGAAATGGGCAAAATCAAAGAACAGATGGCTGAGAAGGTCCGCCGCCGTATCACTGATTATCCCTGCAAGGCGAGGCTTTTTTCTTGAAGAAATTAAGGGGATTGTCCTTGATTTACTCACAGACCCGGAAGACCTTGTACAAAAAGGTTATGGCTGGATGTTGAAAGCAGCGAGTGAATCGCATCAGCAGGAAATTTTCGAATTTGTTATGCAATATAAAGATACGATGCCCCGTACGGCATTTCGCTATGCTATTGAAAAAATGCCAACAGAACTGAAAGCAAAAGCAATGCAGAAATAACCTCTGCCAGGATTGTTATTCGCGTCCATCCAGAAGATTCCCTAAACCACCCAGGATACTACCTTCTTCTTTACGGGTAGTGGTGCCGTATTGCAAAATACGGCCAGCTAACCGGCTTATAGGAAGAGATTGCAACCATACTTTTCCAGGGCCTCTTAGTGTTGCAAAAAACAATCCTTCGCCGCCAAACATCCAGTTCTTAATACCTCTCACAAATTCTATATCAAAATCCACCCCGGCCGTGTAAGCAACTATACAACCTGTATCTACTTTTATCAATTCCCCGGGCTGCAAATCTTTTTGGATTACATAGCCGCCCGCATGAGCAAAGGCCAAACCATCCCCTTCTAGTTTTTCCATAATAAAACCTTCACCGCCAAAGATACCTGTACCCAATTTGCGCTGAAATTCAATTCCGATACTTACACCCTTTGCTGCACAAAGGAATGCATCCTTTTGCGCAATGATCTTGCCACCCAATTCCTTCAAGTCGAAAGGAATGATCTTGCCGGTATATGGCGCAGCAAAACTGACCTTTTTTTTACCTTGCCCGGCATTAGTAAAAGCTGTCATAAATAAGCTTTCGCCTACCAGCAAACGTTTCCCGGCACTTATCAATTTACTTAGCAGCCCCCCGACCTGCTGCTGGCTTCCATCACCAAAAATGGTTTGCATTTCAATACCGTTATCCATCATCATAAAAGCTCCACTTTCGGCAACAGCGGTTTCATTCGGGTCAAGTTCAATTTCTACAAACTGCAATTCTTCTCCATAAATCCTGTAATCTATTTCGTGGCTATTTAACATAGTATTTTTTTGTAAAATTAAAAGAATAGAAACGTAATAAAATGAAATACCCCGTAAAAATAATTACGGGGCATTTTTTTATATATTTAATAACAATATTAGTTTTTGACAAACCTGAGATTAATGTATTCCCCCGACTGTGCCCTGGCTCGTACATGATATATTCCTTTAGATAAGGAAGCAACCTCAATATCCATCACATTACCAGAAACAGTTGTTCTCGTTTTTTCCAGTACTTTTTTACCAACCGCATCAAATACCTCAATCCGGATTAGCGAGGCATTGTCAGGTACCCAAACAAACAACCGGTCGCTCACAGGATTAGGAAATAGTTTGGCATAAGGAGTATTCTCTTTGCTTACAATTGTTACAATCTGGCTGTATGCCACTTTACCATCCGCATAAACAATCTTGACCCGATAATAGTTTACTCCCTGATTAACATTTTTGTCCCAGGCAATATAGGAGGCTGCCTGGTCTCCAGAGGGGGCCTGACTAGAAAGAAGGCTGAAGTTTTTGCCATCAATGCTCTTTTCAACTTCATAATGATGGATATTCAATTGTTGCGATACTTTCCATGAAATTTTTCCGTTACTATTCTGTAAAACGGCATCCACAGACTGTAACTGAACAGGCAATATTACACCGCATTGTGCGATGATAAGCGTTTTGTAGTTTACATAACTACATATCGTATCCGAGAAATCACTTTCACTTTCACCTACTGTAATCCGATATGTCCATCCATTCTGATAATCTGTGATTGGGCTTGGATTAGGGACAACGACTGCAGTATATTGGTTATTTGCATCAAATGTAGCATCTGTAATTGCAGTTGCATCTACATATCCATTGCCGTCATTCCTGTTTACCTGCCATTTGTATTTCGCATATAAATGGCTGATATCTGTAATAGTTGCCGTAATCTGTGTAGCAGGATTGACACAAGTGGTGATGAAGGGATTCATTTGAATTGTTGGCACACAAACCCCTACATAAATATCATCAATAGCCCAATCGTTACCGCTACCACCGGGATTATTGTTCCGAATACTGAATTTGGCACTGGTTCCTGTAGACTTAAAAGTAAACCCGACATTGTTCCAGTTACTATCAACAATGTTGCCGGTAGTATAAACCCCTACTCCATCTATTAAAAATGTCAGGTTTGGAGTGATATACGAAGTAGATGTAGACCTGTTGGGCATAATATTTTTAACAAATGCGCTAAACTGGTAAGTTTTATTTGGGCACAAACCGGACACAATTTTTTCTGTCACTACATCCTGATCGTAGCTTGCATTTACAATCATCATATAGCCATTGGCATCTCCCGTATGATCTGTTGTCAGCGTCCATGTATTAAACACATTTCCGCCTGCTGTGCTTCCATTATAATCTGTTGTATTTGCAATTGCATAAAAACCGTCATCCGGGCTGCCTGAAGCCAGTTGGGAATAACCATATGTAGTTTCTCCATTAGGTAATGCCGCTCCATTAAGCGAAGCCCCCGATCCAAACGTTCCATTTGGGAATTTGTTAGACCCCTGCGCATTGCTACATAAAGTTGGCGCCGGGCAGGTTGTTCCACTATTACCTACTGTCACAGTCTTTGTTGAAAAACAGTAATTGTTTGCCGGGCTTTTTATTATAACATAATACATCCCGGGTTTTAACCCGTTAATGGTAGATGCAGAAAGCGAAGAAACAACAGTATATGCCGGTTTAATAGAAGACAGCCAACTCACAGAATCTGTCTGGGCGATACCGCTCAAAACAATTTTACCATCATATACATTACATCCTGTTGCGGAAGTAGGAGTAGCGGTAAAACTTGCATTATATTCGGCCCGCAATACAAATTGTTTGCTATTGCACAATGTTGTAGTCCCGATTTTACGCACCTGAATATTATACAACCCTGCCGGCTTGCTGGTATAAGACTTTGATGCATTTCCGCTTGTATGCTGAAACCATGTAACGCCTCCGTCAATACTACTTTCGTATAATGCCGGTGTTTGTGCAGGTGTAACCATTATGGTAAATTTCCCATTACTGCTCCCACATGTAGGAAGCGTAATATTATTAATAGCAACATCATCAGGGCATTGAGCTTGTACAAGCAACGACAATAAAGAGGCTAGAATGAATAAGGGTAGAAATTTTTTCATTTTAATTCCATTTTCAATAAAAAAAATTGTTAGTGATTTGCTTCAGACGGTAAGTATAAATAAACCAAACCTGTCGGAAAAAATGGTCTTCAGAAAATATTGCGGGGGAAATTCAAAGGAGCGGAAAAAGTGTAATGAGTACACAATATAAGCAGCATTTTATTAAAAGCCAAAGTATTTCAATATGTTAACAACATATTAATACCTGTCGTTAATATAAATTAATGATTTTCAATAAATTAAATTTATCAATTGCGCATAATAAAAGAGTGTTTTATCCGAATATCATCTGAAGAAGAACCTATCATCAGATCAAACTCCCCTGGTTCTGCAATCCATTGCAGAGCATTATTGTAAAAGGATAATTTCTCTTTATCAATAGTAAAATGAATTGTTTGCGCCTCCCCTACCTTTAAAAATATTTTTTTGAAGTCTTTCAATTCCATAACAGGCCTCACAACGGAAGCTACTTTGTCTCGTATATATAATTGAACAACTTCTTCACCGTCATATTTACCGGTATTGCTAACAATTAAAGCCACTTCAATTTTCCCGTCTTTCTTCATCTGATCGGAACTGAGGCGTAAATTTCCATATGTAAAAGTTGTGTAACTAAGCCCATAACCAAAAGCATATTTAGGATAAATAGAAAGGTCTATGTAAGCCGACCGGTACAATTTGTCGCTATCATTCCCTGCCGGACGGCCTGTGTTAAAATGATTGTAATAAATTGGCACCTGGCCTTCAGAACGGGGAAAAGTTACGGGTAACTTGGCCGAAGGGTTATAATCGCCAAAGAGCACATCGGCAATAGCATTGCCGGCTTCGCTACCGAGCCACCAGGTATACAGGATTGCAGGAGCATTATCTGCGATCCAGTTAAAAACCAACGGACGCCCCGCATTTATCATCACCACCACTGGTTTTCCCGTAGCACAAACAGCCTTGACAAGATCCTCCTGCACTCCCGGCAAATGAATATTACTTCGGCTTTTTGCTTCGCCACTCATATTTCTTGCTTCGCCAACACTTATTATTACAACATCCGCTTCTTTAGCAACTGCAATTGCTTCTGTAAAATTTGAAGTAGCAGTATCTTCAATACCGCACCCCATTGCATATAATAACTCAGTGCTTTCCCCTAATTTATTTTTTACGCCCTCCCATTGTGAAACAATAAAGCTGGAATCCACACCAGGGACTTCCACATCCCAGAAGCCTTTATTCTCTTTCACTGCTTTAACTAACGGCCCAATAAAAGCGATTTTTTTGATCGTTTTTGATAAAGGTAACAGATGCCCCTGGTTCTTTAATAACACAATACTTCTTTCAGCCATTCTTCTGGCTGCAATTGCATTTTCAGGATCATTAAGAACCGCATGCTCACGTTCACTGCTACAATAACGATATGGATCATCAAATAACCCCAGTTCGAATTTTTTATACAGCACTCTGCGAACAGCCTCATTAATAGATTGCATTGTAATCTTTTTATCTTTGAGCAATTGTGCAATATTATCCCTATAGCTTCTGCTTTCCATATCCATATCACAACCTGCGGAGATAGCAGACTGAGCCGCTTCATAGTTATCTTTTACGAAGCCATGGTTAACCATTTCTCCAATAGACCCCCAGTCGCTGACAACAAAACCTTTATATTTCCATTTGCCTTTTAGTATATCCGACAATAAATAACGGTTACCTGTAGCTGGTATACCATTAAGATCATTAAAAGAACTCATAAAAGTGGCTACCCCGGCATCAAGTGCCGCTCTAAACGGAGGTAAATATATTTCCCAAAGTGCTCGCTCACTCATATCTACAGAATTATAATCCCTCCCCCCAACTGCTGCACCGTAAGCGCAAAAATGCTTTGCGCAAGCCATTACAGCATCCAAATCGCCCAATTTATTACCCTGAAAACCCTTTACTCTTGCTGTAGCAATCCTTGATCCCAGGAAAGGGTCTTCCCCGGCCCCCTCCATAATCCTGCCCCATCGGGGGTCGCGGGCTATATCTACCATAGGGGCAAAAGTCCATTGTAATCCGCTGGCAGCAGCCTCCTTCGCCGCAACTCTTGCAGACATCCTGATAGCTGCCGTATCCCAACTCGCAGCCTCTGCCAAAGGTATGGGGAATGTGGTTTTATATCCGTGTATCACATCCTGGCCGAAGATCATTGGTATTTTCAATCGTGATTGCATAGCAAGTTCCTGGCATTGCCGGATATGCTGTACTCCTTTTACATTCAGCATCGAGCCGACCAGCCCTTTCCTGATTTCATCAGGTTTATCTCCGGAAAACGTAATAGGCCCGGTAGCTTCCCAATCTCCATTATATTGATTTAACTGGCCGATCTTTTCTGTAAGGGTCATTAATCGAATGACAGAATCTACACGTTGTTGAATCGTTTTTTTTACCGATTGTGCAGAAGTAATTGAAACAATAGAAATCAGGGTAAATGATATAAGAAAGGCTTTCATGTAGCATGGTTGATATGAGCAATAGATTTCGTAAAAATTATCCTGCAAAGTACAGAAAGAAACGGAATGAGGAAACAGGCGCTGA
>CAZKPH010000038.1:0-12033 GCA_964554605.1 uncultured Ferruginibacter sp. | reverse complement strand
GCGAGTTGATTATGGCCGTTGGCAGTGGTACCGCTAAACGATGTTATTTTTGGGGGTACAGGTTTAGCCCCGGCTGCAAGATTATTGAGATACACTTCAAGCATAGTATACCCGCTAATCGGGTCAATAATATTTCTGTCTTCTTCATTATCCGGATTAAGCCCGTTATCTGTTTCCCAACTGTCTGGCATACCGTCGTGGTCGGAATCGTCATTGGCATTGCATTGTAAATAGCCTGGCCACCCACCGACATTGGCGGGATCATCTATTATACCGCCTTTACCGGAACTCGGCCCTATAACCGAAGCTGTTTTGTTTTTAACTTCATTGATGATGCGCCTGTCTACCGTATCACGTTCGGGGTATATAGCACCGACGTATGCCAGGACAGAATCATAGGCTTGTTGCGCTGTTTTGGTGTCGATAAATACTCCGACAGCAAATACGGAATCAGATTTGGCGGAATCTTTGCTGGCTGTGGGGATATTTGCAAAATCGACGGCCTGCCAGTTATCATTGGTGCGGGTGGTGTTTCCTGCGATTATGTTGCCCTCTACGTGCCACATGCTTACAATACGATTGGAAAGCGTATAATCGGGTCTGGCAATTTTCTGTGTGCTGGGGGTGGCGGGGCCGGGTTTGTAGTAATTGTTTATAATATTGATTCTTGAAAAACCGCCATTTATCTCAACTTCTCCGCCATAAGGAGCGCTGGAAGTAAGCCAGTTGTAGTTGACATTGTTTCTATAATCTACAAGCGCAAGCGTATCGTGAGCCCTGCTGCCATTGTAACGTGGGGTGCGGCTATTCTGATGGGCCAGAAGGTTATGGTGGTAAGTGGCAAATTGCCCGCCCCAGACACCTCCATAGGCTCTGACACCTTTTGGATGGGAAGCATTGTAAAGTCCTTCGCTGACAATATTCCATTGAAAAGTAATATTTTTTGTATCGTAGGTTGCCAGGCATTCTTCGTTTGCCCAACTGATAGAACAATGGTCTACGATTACATTTTCATAATTTTCTACATCCAACCCGTATGTTACATAAGATGAAGTAGGCTTGCCTGCCGTATCAAGCGGGATACCGGGCCGGAAGCGAAGGTAACGGAGAATGACATTTTTACGGCGTGGCCCCCAATAAAATAATTGTGAACCTGTAGCGCCATTTAGCAAAACAGAATGGCTTTTTATGCAAATACCACCACAAGGTGAAGTTTGCCCGGCAATGGTAAGATTGTCTCTTTTTATTTTCAGGTCGCTTTTCAGGTCGATGATGCCAGAAACTTTAAATACTACAGTAAGCGGTTGATACGATGTGATCTGTACAGTTGGATTAGCATCATCTTTATATACATAAAATGTATCTACATATTGGTCCAGCGCCCAGCGAAGGCTCCCCATAACACTGTCTTCGAGTGTAGTGACTTCTACAACTTTTCCGCCACGCCCTCCTGTGGAATATTTTCCGAACCCTTCGGCTCCCGGGAAAGCAATTAATTGTGCCTGTGCAAAAAAACAGAAAGCAATGAAAGTGGCAAGTAGCAATAAATTTTTCATGTTATAGGACAAGTAAATAATGTACTCAAAAGTACACAATAATTGCTACAAACTGATACAGAAAAGGATTACCTTCTCCTTTTTTTTGCCGGGAGTTTATGCGGTTGGAGCATTTCGTTTAGCAATGAATCTCTGTAGTTAAGAGGTTTATTTACCCCTATACTATCCGGGGCAACTCCGGATACCTCGCTTTCATCCGGTGGCCGCTGATTTTCGTTTTCTTCTTCATCAATACCTCCGGTGTAGGATGCAGAGAAAATACCGGCAAGGTCTTTAGCATGATATACTCCCCGGTTATATTTGTTGCCGATAACTATGATTGTTGCTGATTCATCGAGCAGGCGAATGAAGGCTGCATTGCTTCCGTGCCACCAGCCATTGTGATAGATCATTTTCTTTCCATTCGGATAGATATTCATTCGCCATCCCAGACCATAATTCTTCACTCCCGGTTTTTCATTGCTGTAAGGGGTGTAAGCCTGTTTAAGAATATCGGGGTTCAGGATTTTTCCACAGGATAATGCCCTGTCCCATACCAGGAGGTCTCTTGGGGTGGTATAAATATTCTTATCGCCATATACTCCGTCAAGGTAGTTCATCGGGATCAACCGTTGCCTCCAGTCATAGCTGGGCGCAACTTTTAAGGAATCTGCCGGATTGAAAATAAAAGTATTTTTCATTTGCAGCGGGAGGAAAAATGTATTTCTGAGATAAGTACTGAGTGTTTCTCCGGTTACCTTTTCTACGATAAGCGCCAACAATGCATAATTGGTATTACAATATGCAAATCTTGTATCGGGCGTATTGGTAGGGGGGATATTATATTGTTTATTGATAAGGGATTGAAGTACATCCTGGTTGGTAATCATACGGGATTTATCCAGGTTGAGTGTTTCAAAGTAGTGGACATAATTGGGCAGGCCGCTTCTGTGGTTTAATAGCATCCTGATGGTAATGCCCGGATAGGAAAATTCCGGCAAATATTTACTTATGGTATCATCAATTTTTAGTTTGCCATCCTGCCAGAGTTTCAGTATAGCTGTAGCGGTGAAGGTCTTACTTACTGATGCAATATGCATAGGCGTATTTTCATTAATAGTATCCCTGCCGGGGATATGTGAGGTACCTTTATATGACTCAAAGATTATATTGCCGTCTTTTGCAACAATAATGCCGCCATTGAACCCTGTTGCAGCGAGTATCGAATCATACCATTTCTTACTGGCATTGTATATTCTTTCCTGTTCGGCTTTAGGTATGGGCTTAGGATCGGGTAGTTGAATAAGTGCTATTTCGTTGTTATCTTTTCCTTTATTCTGAGAAGAATGGCAGGAGAATAAGCCTGGAACGAGCAATATAAGAAGGAGGCGTATGAATAACCGGTTTTGTATTTGTGAAATGATCTTGGTCATAAAGTGGTCAATGCAATTATATTCAATTAATTATGTTATCTCGGATATTTATCCGAAAAGAATATATTTGCGCAAAATACGGAGTAAAAATCATGGCAGACAAAAAAATTACAAGTTATCCTAAAGAGAAGATTAAAATTCTTTTTTTGGAAAATATAAGTGATATAGCGGTTAAATTTTTCAACAATGCCGGGTATTCAAATGTAAAAAAACTGGGGGGTGCCTTACCGGAAGAAGAATTGATAAAGATTATCAGAGATGTACATATTATAGGTATCCGTAGTAAGACTCAATTGACAGCCAATGTACTGGCTGCAGCCGATAAGTTGCAGGCAATAGGCTGTTTTTGTATCGGCACAAACCAGGTAAACCTTACAGCAGCCATGCGAAACGGTATTGCTGTTTTCAATGCGCCGTATAGTAATACAAGAAGTGTGGCAGAACTCTGCATAGGGGCTGCTATTATGCTGATTCGGAGAATTGTAGATAAGAACAATTTTGCCCACAAAGGTATATGGCTGAAAGATGCCGCCGGCAGTTATGAATTACGGGGTAAGACACTCGGCATCATCGGATATGGAAATATCGGAAGCCAGTTGAGCGTATTGGCTGAGGGCTTAGGCATGAAGGTGGTTTATTACGATGTCGAGAATAAATTACCGTTGGGCAATGCGGTTGGCTGTGGTACATTGAAAGAAATGCTTCAGCAGTCCGATGTAGTTTCGTTGCATGTACCGGAGAATGATAGTACTAAAAATCTTATTAACAGGAATAATCTTAAATATTTCAGGAAAGGGGCCATACTACTAAATTATGCCCGGGGCGAAGTTGTAGACCTGGATGCATTGGCAAAGGCATTAAAGGAAGGGAGTATTGGCGGGGCAGCTATTGATGTATATCCCTGGGAACCGGAAAAAAATGGGGATACTTTCACTTCGCCGCTTCAGGGATTATCCAATGTGCTTCTTACTCCGCATATTGGCGGCAGTACACAGGAGGCGCAGCATAATATCGGAGATGATGTGAGTGCCAAACTCTTTAATTATCTTGAGAAAGGTGTGACAAACGGATCGCTGACGGTACCTGCATTGAGCCTTCCGCCACATGAAGGCGCCCATCGATTATTGCATGTGCATAGGAATGTGCCTGGTGTGTTATCTGAGATCAATACACAATTGTCCAGAAATAAGATTAATATATTGGGGCAATACCTCAAGACGAACGATGAAATAGGATATGTGGTACTGGATGTTGACAAGAGCCTTAGTAAAAATGCATTCGACCTGCTGAAAGGAGTAAAAGAGACGATAAAAGTAAGGAGGGTTTATTAATCTTTTTTTATGAGGTTTCTTATTACTACCGATGCGGCAATACCTCCAAACATTGCAGGCATATAGGAAATAGTGCCGTAAGCTGATTTCTTAAAATTATTCCCATCTGTCAGTATGAGGCTTTTTTTGTCTACTTCTCCATGCGAGAAAACCACTTTTATCCCGTTGCGGATATTATGCTTTTTTAATGTTTTTCTGATTTGCTGCGCAAAAGGGCAGTTGTAGGTTCTGGAAATATCCGCAACAGATATCTGCAGCGGGTCCATCCTGCCGCCTGCTCCCAAACTACTGATAAATGGCAACCCGCTTTCGTAGGCCATTTGCATGAAAGTAATCTTTGGCGTGAAGCTGTCTATGGCATCGATTATATAATCCGGTTTTAATTCGAAAAGATTTTTTACCATTCCCGGATTAATAAAATTATGTATAGCATTTAGTTTCAATTCAGGGTTAATATCCTTCAGTCGTTCTTCCATAATCAATGCTTTGCTTTTTCCATGATTTGTGGAAAGTGCCGGAAGCTGCCTGTTCCTGTTGGATGCCTCAATAACATCCCCGTCAATAATGGTCATTGTGCCAACTCCGCTTCTGGCAATGAATTCGGCAGCAAAAGAACCCACACCGCCCAGCCCTATAATCATCACATGTGCACAAGTAAGCCGGTACAAAGGTTTTTTCCCGATCAGTAATTCCGTTCTGCTCAGCCAGGATAAATCTTTCATTTCACAAAATCGTTTTAAGTAAGGTTCAATTATGAAGGCAATTGTTTTAGCGTTTTTCTAATAGCTGCCGCAAAACCTGCACTGGCAGCGTATTGCTGGTCTTCCAGGATTAGCCTTATTTCGGGTACGATATCCGGGTATTCCTTCGCCAGCCTGGCAAGAATATACATGGCATTGGCCTTCGTGGCTACGGCTTCTGAGGGCGAACTGAGATAGCTAAAGCAAATATCCATGACTTCTCCCTGGAATTCGTCGGGGATATCAACAAAAAGCAAAAGCCTCGTACTGTTTCTTTTAATCGCATTATGAACTAAGGGCGTGCGCAATTTTTCGATAAGTTGAGGAATATTTTTTATAATCAGGAAAGGGAAGGATTCTACACAGTAACTCAACGGCCATGATGCACGTTGTGTAACCTTACTTTCTTTACCTGCAAACAGATTGAAAAGATCGTCAAATCGTTGCTGGCTATTCCCTACCCACTTAGCAATGGCGTCACATTGTTTTTTTGAATGTTCCCTGAGTATTTCTTCCTTGAGATTCATGTATGCAAAACTAATATACAAATAGTTTCAGTACATTGCATATAGATTTTAACTTCAAAAAAATTGTTCGAAAAGCTATCATTATTATGGCTAAAAGCAGAAAAGAAAAAGCGGGTAAAAAATCATCTTCTCATGTACATATATTGAAGGGGGTACTCGATATCACAAGAACCGGGATCGGGTATGTAGTGATTGAAGGGCTGGAGCAGGATATTATGGTCCGCCCCAACAACTTTAACAGGGCTTTCCATGGTGATACCGTTAGGGTGCAGATCAACAAAGAAAACAAGCGGGGAAGGCGTATTGAGGGAATCATAACAGAGGTTGTGGAAAGGTCCCAGGCAATTTTTACCGGGAATATTGAGTTGAACGGCAGCGTTGCTTTTTTTGTGCCTGCTGTAGAGAAATCAATGCCGGATTTTTATATTCCTTCAGCTTCGCTAAATGGCGCCGTACATGGAAGCAGAGTTGTTGTCAAAATGCTTCAATGGGGAAAAAAAGACAAGAAGCCGGTTGGGGAAGTGGTTAGTATCCTGCATACTGATGACCCAAATGATGTGGCAATGAAGGAGATTTTGATTGAAAATGGCTTCCCGTTAACATTTGAAGATGCTGTCTTGCAGGAAGCCAGCTCCTTTTCAGAGAATATTACAAAAGAAGAATTAGGCAAGCGCAAGGATTATAGGGAAGTGCTGACATTTACTATTGATCCGGCAGATGCCAAAGATTTTGATGATGCCATTTCTTTCAGGCAATTGAATAATGGAGATTATGAAATAGGGGTACATATCGCAGACGTAAGCCATTTTGTTCGTCCTGGAAGTTTGCTGGATAAAACTGCTTACGAACGGGCTACCAGTGTTTATTTACCCGACAGGGTAAATCCAATGCTTCCGGAGCGTATCAGCAATGAACTATGTTCTCTGAGGCCCTACGAAGATAAATATACGTTCTCGGTTATTTTTCAGATAACCGGAAAGGGAAGAATCAGGAATAAATGGATAGGGCGTACAGTTATACACAGTAACCATCGGTATACATACGAAGATGTACAGCAGGTGATCGAAACCGGGAAAGGCAACCATCGGGAACAAATATTATTGTTGAATTCGCTCGCACAGCGATTTAGAAAAGACAGGTTCAGTAAAGGAGCAATAAATTTTTCTTCGCAGGAAGTCCGTTTTCGATTAGATGAAAAGGGGAAGCCGGTAGAAGTAGTTGTAAAAGAGAGTAAAGAATCTCACCAACTTATTGAGGAATTTATGCTGTTGGCCAATCGCGTTGTGGCAGAATATGTTTCCCGTATAAAACAGAATAAGAAACCTGTACCATTTCCCTACAGGATACATGATACGCCGGATGATGAAAAATTAAAACCATTTGTAGCATTTGCACGGAAATTCGGGTATGTTTTTGATATGCATGATGAGCAGGCAGTAGCAGCTTCGTTCAATAAGTTGTTGACAGATGTAAACGGGAAACCTGAACAGCATGTATTAGAACAATTAGGAATACGCACGATGGCTAAGGCTATTTATACACCAGAGAATATTGGCCATTATGGGCTGGGGTTTGAGCATTATTGCCATTTTACTTCGCCTATCAGGCGCTATCCTGACATTTTGGTGCATCGCATACTACAGGAATGCCTTGATAGCGAAATATTACCGGATGCAAAAATGGAAGAAAAATGCCAGCACTGCAGCAACCGGGAAAGAAAGGCTATGGAAGCCGAAAGGGCAGCGAACAAATACAAGCAGGTAGAATTCATGCAGGATTACGTTGGAGAGGATTTTGAAGGAGTAATAAGTGGGGTGGCGGCATTTGGTTTCTTTGTAGAAACCGTGGCGCATAAATGTGAAGGGATGGTTGCTGTGAGAGACCTTAGCCATTATGATGATTTTCGACTGGATGATGCGGATTACGCATTAGTTGGTATGCGTACGGGATGGAAATTTCGTATGGGCGATAGCATAATGATAAAAGTAGTGGCAGCAAATCTTGAAAAAAGGCAGTTGGATTACGCCTGGTTGCCAGATACAAAAGCTTCCGGGACATCAAAATCTGCTCATTCCGCTAAGAGCAGAAAAAAAGGGTAAATATATTCATAGGCTGTTATTCCTAGCGTATGCCTTTTTTTTCGAAAATTAATGCGGAAAGCAGCAATGAATTGATAAATTTGCGGTTTATGCACAGTTTTATTGAATTATCGAAGATTTTTTCAGAGAAATTTTCTGTAAAACATTTCCCTGAAAAACCGGAGTCTTTGTATGTTCCTTCCGAATATATTTTGCAATTGGGAGGTAAACGGATAAGGCCGGTTTGTGTATTAATGGGAAATGAACTTTTCGGGAATATTAATCCTGATGCATATCATGTAGCTGTAGCCATTGAACTTTTCCACAATTTTACCCTTATCCATGATGACATAATGGATAAAGCACCCTTAAGGCGGGGTATGGAAACAGTGCATACCCGCTTCGGGGAATCTACAGCATTGCTGGCCGGAGATGTGATGTTAATAAGGGCCTATGAATATTTGAACAAGATTGCCCCTGCTTATCTACCGAAAGTATTGTCTCTCTTTAACCGTACAGCCAGGGAAGTGTGCGAAGGGCAGCAGCTTGATATGGATTTTGAGAAGAGGGAAACGGTTTTCCTGAGTGAATATATTCGTATGATCTCACTAAAGACTTCCGTGTTATTGGCAGCAAGCCTTCAACTGGGGGCAATTATGGGAGGTGCGGCAGAAGGAGGACAGCAACATTTATATAGCTTTGGAAAGAACCTTGGGATAGCATTTCAGGTACAGGATGATTACCTGGATGCGTTTGGCGATCAGGAAAAATTCGGTAAACAGATTGGCGGGGATATTGTAGCCAATAAGAAAACTTTCTTAATGATTCACGTCTGGGAGAAAGCATCGCCGGAACAATTGGGAATATTGAAAGGGCTTGTTCGGAATAACCCTTCTGATAAAGTACAGCAAGTGTTGCAGATATACAGGGATTGCGGTGTTGAAGAATGGGCAAAATCGTTAAAAGAGCATTATTTGCAACGAGCTTTACAAGACCTGGATAATATTGCCGTAACATCTTCGAGAAAAAAACAATTATTCGAACTGGCAGATTATCTGATTCAGCGTCAAAGCTGATACAGTAGGATGCGTTTTTAAAATTTACTTACAAGGATGGTTAGATCTTTTTTCAGGACAAAAAAAATGGAGGCTATAATGGCCGAAGGGAGCGAGGATTTTCATGCCGGGACAGGTCTGAAAAGAGTACTGACACTGAAAGATCTTACTTTTTTCGGAATTGCGGCAATACTTGGTGCAGGAAGCTTCAGCAGTCTCGGTGGAGCTGTTTTTCATGGTGGCCCCGGTGTAATCATACTTTTTATTATTACTGCAATTGCCTGTGCATTTACTGCATTTTGTTATTCGGAGTTTGCAAGCCGTATACCCGTTGCCGGGAGTGCTTACACTTATGCTTATGCTTCTTTCGGAGAGCTTTTCGCATGGATCATCGGTTGGGCCCTCATAATGGAGTATTCGATCGGTAATATTTACGTATCCTACAGTTGGAGCGACTATTTTACTTCTTTCCTGGAAAAATGCAATATTCACATCCCCCAATATTTATGTTTTAGTTACAGTGAAGTTAAGGATGCCTTGAATAACGGGTCTGTTAATACAGATGTTTTGCGGGCTTGGAATACGGCACCAGTTGTGGCTGGGGTAAGATTTATTGTTGATCTTCCTGCATTGGTTATAAATGCACTGATAACTTTTCTTGTTTATAAAGGTGTAAAGGAAAGCAGGAATTTCAGCAACATTATGGTTATATTGAAAATGATGGTTGTGTTCCTGGTAATAATTGTAGGGGGTGTTTTGATATTTTCAAACGGATTAACGCAGAATTGGGTACCCGTGAATGAAAATGGGTTCAAGTCATTTATGCCAAATGGTTTTAGTGGTGTAATGGCTGCTGTAAGCGGAGTATTCTTTGCCTATATCGGGTTTGATGCGGTAAGTGTACTTGCAGAAGAAAGTAAGAACCCACAACGTGACCTTCCGAAAGGAATGATTCTTTCCCTGGTTGTTTGTACTGTTGTTTATATACTCCTTACACTTGTGTTGACCGGGGCTGTTAATTACAGAAAATTTGACGGTATTGGCGACCCGCTCGCATTTATTTTTGAAAAAGATAATTTGAATGTAGGATGGATGCAGTTCTTCGTGGCTGTTGCTGCCGTTATTGCTATGACAAGCGTATTGCTGGTGTTTCAGATGGGGCAGCCTCGCATCTGGATGAGTATGAGCAGGGATGGCTTGCTCCCGCCTGTTTTTCAGAAGATACACCGTACATATAAAACACCTTCCTTCTCTACGATCGTTACCGGGTTGGTAGTTGGTGTGCCTATTATTTTTACAGATAAAACGTTCGTTCTTGATTTTACAAGTATAGCAACCCTTTTTGCATTTGTACTGGTTTGTGGAGGAGTTTTGCTGATACCAAAGAGAGAAAAGGAACCCGGGAAATTTCATTTGCCTTATATAAACGGAAAATATATTTTTCCGATTCTGATAGCAGGCATTGTTTTGTTTTTAACCTGTTGGCTTAGGAACAAAGCAGGGGCCAGTTATTTTGCGGAATTGCTGAATGGAGACCTTTCTGATTATTCGGGCAATGCTATTCAGCGTAACAATCTTTTTTTTATTACTGATATTGCAAAGATATCAACGATTATATTTTGGGCTATATGTATTATACTGGCTATTGCCGCTTTTCTGAAGGAATATTCTCTTATCCCCTTGCTGGGGCTTACTACTTGTTTGTACCTGCTGACAGGTATGACTAAGAGTAACTGGCTTTGGTTTATCAGTTGGTTACTGCTAGGGCTTGTGATCTATTTACTTTACGGGTATAGAAAAAGTAAATTGGCTTCCAATAATTAAGTTTAAATAGGGTTCTGTCATGAAATTTGAGAAAGGCGATAAAATAATTGTACTTCTTACCGGGGAGGAAGGAAAGGTTGTAGAGATTATGAATGAGAAAATGGTGTTGGTAGAAGTAGGGAAAGCCCGCTTTCCCGTATTTACGGATCAACTTGATTTTCCTTATTTCAAAATGTTCTCAAAGGAGATGAAGACCGGTGGGCATAAGCAGAAAGTATATATTGATAACCTAAAAAAAGAGAAAATAACAGGTAAACCTTTTGCAGACCCCGGTATGTTCCTGACTTTTTTCCCTGTTTTTGCCAAAGATGTTTTTGACGATGATGTGGTGGAGAAACTCAAGTTGTATCTTGTTAATCAGACTAATGATAATTTTTCATTTACTTATACATTGCGGTATCAAAACAGTACGGATTTAGAAATTAAAAATAATATACATTCGGGCAAGGATTTTTATTTGCATGATGTGGACTTTGAAAACATCAGTGACAATCCCAGGTTTAACTTTGAATTTTCGCTTGAAAAACCAGATAAAAAAAAAGTAGCGTACTATGAGGCGGCTGTGAAGTTCAAAGCCCGCCGGTTTTTTCAAAAACTGGAGGAGATGCAGCAAAAAAATGAACCGGCTTTCAGTAACCTTTTATTTACTGATTACCCGGATAAAACTGAAGAAGAAAAGGCCGACCTTCCCCCATTAGATACGATTCGCCCTTACGAAATAAGCAAAGCGCCCGTGTATATTGAAAAATATAAACCCGTGGTAGATCTGCATATTGAAAAACTTACATCTGGCTGGAAGAATATGTCAAATGCGGAAATGCTTGTATTACAACTCAACACACTTGAGAAGTATTTGGATCTGTCTGTGGTGCATCGCCAATCATCCTTTATTGTAATTCATGGAATAGGGGAAGGGAGGTTAAAAGAGGAAATACATCAGTTTCTTTTACAACGAAAGGATGTAAAATTTTTTGAAAATAAATACCATCCGAAATACGGTTATGGGGCCACCGAAATACATTTTAAGTACTGAAAAGAAATGTTAATAAATTATTATCAAAAAAGGGAGAAAATAGTATTTTGTATTGAAAAATGCTATAATTTGCGCCATCTTCATGAAACGGAAGGCCCAAAAATAAAGAGTTCTTCCGTAGAAACGGAAGAACTTTTAACGATTGCTTGCCATATGAAAATTCTTAAATATATTTAACTGCTTTAAACAGTTTCTTTTCTATAAATTGTACAACCTTATAACGATTGGTTGACTTTTTTAACGATTGCTCGCTATATGTTATCTTTGCGTCTTACAATACAAATGTAAGGCGCTTTTTTTTGCGGCTGAGATTAACTTATACCGAATTTAATTATGTTAAAAGTGTTAATATTCCTTTAAAACGCTTTACTGTATTGAGTTTTACAAAAAAATATTCATGATGCCCAACAGGTTAACAGATACATTATTTCAGTTGATTCAATCACTTGAAAAGTCCGAAAAAAGGAATTTTAAGCT
>CAZKPH010000037.1:0-12249 GCA_964554605.1 uncultured Ferruginibacter sp. | reverse complement strand
CTACTTATAATAAGGCTAGAATTACCATTTATACAAAAAATGGCAAGCCTTTAACGTGAGGTACATTATTTTTACAGCATAAAATGTTATTATGAAAGCAATCTTATTGGGTATTTTACTCCTTCTTCAATCGCACATAGGTTTTTCACAGGAATCACCATCAAAAACTGATACCGCCTGGAAAAGTATTTTCAGGGGAAGTGCAACTAAAGTAAATGCATTGGTACATACCAAGCTTGATGTCAAATTTGATTTTACAAAATCATACCTGCTGGGCAAAGAGTGGGTCACATTAAAACCATATTTTTATCCTACCGATTCTCTTTTGCTTGATGCAAAAGGAATGGATATACATGAAGTGTCCATTTCAGACGGGAAAACAAGGAAACCTCTTATTTATCAGTATGACAAACAAGTACTGAATATAAAACTCGACAAGACTTACAAAGGTGGAGAAATCTATACTATCTATATTGAGTATACTGCAAAGCCGGATGAAGTAAAAACACAAGGAAGTGCAGCTATTACCAATGCAAAGGGGCTCTATTTTATAAACCCGCTAGGTAAGGATAAAAATAAACCAACACAGGTATGGACACAAGGTGAAACAGAATCCAATAGCGTATGGATGCCCACAATTGACAAACCCAACCAAAAATCAACCGAAGAGATATATATGACCGTTCCGGATAAATACGTTACACTTAGCAATGGCTTGCTTATCAGCCAGAAAAAAAATACGGATGGGACACGAACTGATTACTGGAAAATGGATCTTCCACATGCCCCTTACCTGTTCTTTATGGGAGCCGGGGAATTTTCGGTAGTAAAAGATAAATACAAACAAAAAGAAGTTAATTACTATGTAGAAAAGAAATACGAACCATTTGCTCGTGGCATATTCGGGCATACACCTGAAATGATCCGTTTTTTTTCAGAGAAACTGGGCATTGATTTTCCATGGCCTAAATATGCACAAATAGTTGGTAGAGACTTTGTAAGCGGGGCTATGGAAAACACAACTTGTACATTACACCAGGAAAGCGCTTATCAGAACAACAGGCAACTTACTGATGGAAATTCCTGGGAAGAAACAATATGCCATGAGCTTTTTCACCAATGGTTCGGCGACCTGGTAACAACTGAAAGCTGGAGCAATATAACGGTAAATGAAAGCATGGCCAATTACAGCGAAGTACTCTGGGACGAATATAAATACGGAAAAGATTTTGCTGATGAACACAATTATGAGGATATGAATGGTTATTTACTCAGCGGAAGCGAAAGCAAGGACCTGGTGAGGTACAGATATGCTGATAAAGAAGACGTTTTTGATGCTGTAAGCTATAACAAAGGAGGAAGAATATTGCATATGCTCAGAAATTTTGTAGGAGATGAAGCTTTTTATAAGTCATTGAATAATTATTTGGCAGGGAACAAATTCAAAACAGGAGAAGCCGCCCAGCTTAGATTAGCATTTGAAGAAGTAACAGGCAAGGATCTTAACTGGTTTTGGAATCAATGGTACTATGGGAGTGGGCATCCGAAACTGGAAATCAATTATAATTACGACAGCATTGCAAATAGGGCTTTTATTTATATCAAACAAACACAGGAAACAGGCAAAATTTTTTCTCTTCCCGTAGCAATAGATATTTACTCAGGAAATAATAAGGAACGAAAAAACATCTGGATTCAAAGCAGTAGCGATACGTTCTCCTTCCCTGTTGGAAAACGACCGTACCTGATAAATGTTGATGCTGATAAAATACTTTTATGTGAAAAGAAAGACAATAAATCAAAAGGCAATTTCATTTACCAGTTACAACATGCTCCTTTGTATCTTGACAGGCTGGAAGCCCTTGAATACTTTGATGAAAATGCAATGCCTGAATTGGCACTAGGGCTTGATGACAAATACTCAGGGCTGCGCCGCTTGACTATTCAACATATAATGAAACTCAAGAATACTGCTGATGCAGCAACTATTGAAAAAATAGGAAAAATTGCCGTAAAGGAAACTGACAAAAAAACAAAAGCTGCAGCTATAAAATTTCTTGCTCAGCTTAATGATGATAAATATGCATCCGTTTTCAGAACTAATATTAATGATTCGTCTTATTCAGTAGCAGCAGCATCTCTTGAAGGGCTTAGTAACCTTGAGCCTGCCAAATCTTACGATTACGCAAAAAAATTCAGCTCAGATTCCAAGGGTGAACTAAGTAACGTTATCATGTCAATATTAATTAAGGAAGGAAAGGAAGAAGATATTGATTTCATCACAAAGGCTTATGATGAATCTGTTCCCGGACAGGAAAAACTTACAATGACATCTCAATTCTGCAAATACCTGGAAAAAGTTTCAGACGAAAATAAATTAAAATCAGGGATAGATGCCATTTTGAAATTCAGGAATATCATACCAGCGCAATACAGAATATATACAGACCCGCTTATGAAATCGGGATTACTCAAACTTGGAAAAATGAAAGGAAATTCTATTGCCGATTATATAAACGAAGGTTTTAAATAATGACACCCTGGAAGCCCCTAAAAGGAGCTTTTTTGTAGTTCATGCAACCTTCTTTTATCAATTAACGTCATTGTTTTGCGGTTTTTAACACGAACTCAACATTTCGTTACCTGATTTAATGTCTATTAAAGTACATTTGTACCATTGAAACAAACCACATAAAACTAAATATTAATTAAATACTTCTAAACATGAGAAAATTTGGTATTATCCTTACTTCAATCTTACTGACCGGCTTTGTTGCCAATGCTCAAAATTCGACAGCTAACAGTCTTAAATATAAAACCGCTGCAGGTATAAAGGTTTGGAATGGCGCCGGCATTACGCTTAAGACATTTATCCAGGAAAAAGCGGCATTAGAATTCATTGGCTTTTTCAATAGCGACGGAACACGTATTTCCGGCCTCTATGAATTTCACGGCGACCTTAATACTGAGTCAAATTTGAAATGGTATATTGGGCCTGGTGCTCATGTCGGCCTTTATGACAGCCATACATATGCCGGCATAGATGGTGTTGTTGGTATTGATTATAAATTTAGAAATCTTCCTCTCAACCTATCATTGGATTGGCAACCATCTGTTGAATTCGGTTCGGGAAGTGGTTTTATTGGAAATTCTGCCGGCGTTGGGATTCGTTATACTTTCTAATTCTACAAATAACTTTATTTAGGTAAAGGCTGTCAAATTTGGCAGCCTTTATTTATTATCAACATAAAATAAAAAATAAATTACCAACTGCCGCTGGCTCCCCCGCCTCCAAAACTGCCACCACCAAATCCTCCGAAACCACCTCCGCCACTCCCCCCCCAATCGCTGCTGCCGCTGCTTCCTCCTCCAAGCCCCCAAAATACCGGGCCAATACCTCGTCGGCTCACCATTGTTCCTCCGCCTCCACGAGAAGACATAATAATTAAGAATATTGTAACAAATATTATTATCAGTATAATCTTCCCAATCGACAATTTTCCCCCCCTCTGATGGTAATTCTCCGGTGCTGCATATTCTCCTTTTGTTGCTTTAATTATAGCGTCCGTACCTTCATCTATACCTTGGTAATAATCCTCCCCTTTAAAATTCGGAACGATTACCTCATCAATGATATGCTTACATGTAATATCAGGCAAAGCGCCTTCAACGCCATAGCCGGTAGCAATGTTCAGTTTCCTGTCTTCCTTTGCTATAAGAAGTATAATACCATTATTAAAATCCTTGTTGCCTATCCCCCAGGCCCTTCCCAGTTTTACGCTATAATCCGCAATATCATTTCCACCAATTGTAGGAACAATTACTACAGCAATTTGTGTAGAAGTACTGTCATCAAAAAGTACAAGTTTGTTCTCCAGTGCTTCAATCTGTGCTTGTGTCAGCGTACTCGTATAGTCGTTAACAAGTTTTTGAACACCGGTACGAGGGGATAATAAATTATCCGGATCAAAAGACTTCTGCGCTGATACAAAAATAGATATCCAGAACAAACATAATATCAGTACTATTTTTTTCATTGAAATAAGATCAAAGATTTTGTCGTCGAAGCCTATTTACCGAAAATTATTTCATCAGGCAGTTCATTTTTATCTGTATCGCCGAGATATGGAAATTTTTCATGAAGCGTTTTCCCAACTTTTATTACACAATTGGCTATTGCTTCAGGAATATTCTTTTCGTTAAAATCTGCAATTATCAATTTCACCGCATCATTCCAATAAGTATCCCCAACCTGCTTATGTATACCTTCGTCTCCGAAAAGAGCCAATTCTCTATGTAGTAGCGCCACATATAATAATACCGCATTGCGATTTTCGGTATGCTGCATTTTTAATTTGAAGAAAATTTCTTTTGCCCTGTCCAGCGGATCTACCATTGGATTCTTTCCTTCGATATACACTCTTATTTCGCCACTTGTTTCCTTTTCTGCAATTTGGATAGCATCAACAATTATTTTCTTTTCCTTTTCGGAAAAGTATCGTTGTTTTTTTACAAGAGGGAACCACATGTGCCAGGCTATTTGATGTTGAACTGTATATCCGGTGCTTTTTCGGTACCGGGATCAGCTTTGTAGAATGGTTTTTCGTGATAACCGAATATGCCAGCAAAAATAGTTCTTGGGAATATCTTGACAGCCAAATTATAACTCTCAACTGATTTATTATAATCCTGCCTTGCAATATTTATACGGTTTTCAGTCCCTTCAATCTGCGTTTGAAAATCCTGAAATGACTTAGTTGATTTCAGATCAGGATATGCTTCGGCAACAGCTATTAACCTCCCGAAAGCACCTTGTAACTGAGTTTGTGCGTTCTGATAGGCAGCTAAAGACTGAGGATCGTTTATGTCTACTGTAACCGATGTAGCCTTGGCTCTTGCATCTATAACTTCTTTTAAAGTAGATTTTTCGAAGTTAGCCGATCCTTCAATGGTTTTGATAACACTATTGTACAGATCTGTCCTTCGCTGATAATTGGTTTCTACATTTGACCATACTTTCTTTACATTCTGATCCGCTCTTACCAGGCCATTGTATGCTTTGCATCCCAAAAAGAAGACCACTACCAGTATACCAAGAACTATTAATAAACCTAAACGTTTCATAATTCAATTTTTAATTATTTAAAATAATCAATTTTATAATACATAAAAGAACCAAAAGTAAACTTAAAAGAATGTTAATACCTTACCAGCAAAAGGGCCAAGCCTATTGCGACAAAGATATTCTAACCTGGACGCCCGCTCTCGTATTAGTAATGGCTGCACTGGATTGAACATAAGGTATTACTTTCCGCCTGTCAAAATACAATTTAATATTAACACGGCTATTCAGGTAATAATCCACCGTTGGTGAAAAGGTAATTTCCTTGCTCCCGCCTGTCGGGATTGTATTATCCTGATCCAATCTGCTGTTTGCAGTAGCATTATCCCTTATTTTCAGGTCAAACCTGAAATTAATCTCGTTATCAAGCTTTGATGTCCCATTCTTACTAAGGAATTTCGGCAATTTCATACCAGCCAATAATTTGAGTCCACGTTTGCGATATCCTGCGCCTATCGAAAATTCAGTAGACCGGGTTTCGCTTACTTGATAGTCAACAAGGCTTAAGCTGAGTGTACGTTGTTTTACATATTCAAATTTCGCCTGCAACTGATTAGTAAGCATCATATCAAAACCGATCAACGGAGCAAATTGTTCCTGGATTGTTATATTAGGAATCAGGAAATACGGTATATAATTCTTAGATACCGTATCATAGAATGAAGGATATCCGTAATGAGAAACATCCTGATAAAGCAGTGCAGAATTAAACCCATTCATGCTCAGTGACGCATTATAGCCATGAGATATCGTAAAGTTTGAAAATATTTTATCCAATCCCTTAATCCTGCTTAATCCGCTGTAGTCTATTTTCCAATTCGGACGGGGTATCATACCTCTGAATGGATTGGACTTAATGTTCGGATTATTTTGATTGATCAGGGATACTTTATTAGGGTCTTTACCTGTATAAGCGGCAATGAAGGCCGGTATTAAAACATCTGTAGCATATTTTCCATAGCCTTTTGCATAACCGTCATCCCCCAATGGCACGCCATCATTATATTTATTAGCATTCCCTAATCGCTGAGAAATTATCTTTCGGTTTTCCTGGAATTTTATGAATGTCTGTGAAACCCGGTTAGGATCAAATTTTCCGAAAAGTGTATTCAATGCAATAAAGCTAATATTAAAACTACCACCTGCATAAGGACTTAGATGTGCAAAGTTTTTTCCGGAGCCTGTTGTATCCTTAAATAATTCAGAATATGTTTTACTGAAAGTCTTACTGACATTAATATTTATATTCAAATCCCGGACAGGTTCCAACTGTGCAGTAAATGATATGCGTTGGTCGAAAGATTGCTGCATTATTGTATTGAAAGTGCTATCCTTTGTAATAAGACCTTTAGCTGCAGCCCTGTTGATCCAGGCTGTATCCACTTGCCGGCCAAAAACAAAATCGAGGCCAGGAGCCATGCTCCTCCAGTTCTGCCCCAGCAATTTAGTACTATCCGTATACCCTGGCAATCTTGTATTACCATTTTCAGACAATGAAATATTAACCTGTTTGACACTTGAAACCAGTTTCCCGATCAAACGCCCGAAAGTGCCGACATCCGGCAAAGCATTCGGATTCTTTATTTTGCGCACCCGTATGCGTTTTACTTCTTTCAGTTTAATCCCATCCCTTGTTACATACCTGAACAATGTATCTGTGCGTATTTTTTTCTCGATTCGCTGATATTTTGAACGCGGTTGCTCAATAGCCCTGAAAAATTTCAGTTTATTATACAATTTGGTAAAATCGAACTGCCCGGTTATTTCCCGTTGCTGCCCGTTTTCAATAATATTGCCCAGATTCACGGCCAGCCTCGAGGCACCAATCCAATGATACGTAGCCTGATACTTTACATTGACCGATGTCCAATCCACTAATGGGAGTTTTGCAGTAGGTAGCGTATAAGAAAAATTAGCCGTCTGGTTATACAAAGTATTTCTTCCCCCTTTCAGCAGGTTTTGCCAAACGGTATCTTTTTTCTGCTTATTGTTAATACGACCATCCGGTTCATCGATCTTGGAATTATTGGTAGCAGTAATATCGAAGTTAAACGAGCGGGTCAAACCCCAACGAAGAATATAATCCCGCTGGAAGGTAAAGTATTTATCGTAGGTTTCAGGAATGGAATATTTTGATACTCCAATACTTCTCGGGCGGATAGCACCAAACTGGCGATGTATATCTGCTCTAAAACTTAATTGCGACGGGATAGGGTTAAAATTGAAATCTTTTACAAGGTCAAACCACCGGTTTTTTTTCTTTTTAAAGAATTTTAATTTCTTGAACGGCTCAATATATTTTACCTGTGGCGCAAAATTATACCCCAGCCCACCTCTGTGCCGGGTAACTTCATTATTCTCAATCAAAGGGCTATGCGATTTGGTACTTATATAAGAATAACTGAAATCAAAATTTGAGATATCGTATATTTTAGGCTTTTTGGTACCGGTACGATTTTTACGAACATTCGTAAAATTGAGCGTTTTAGTACTTGTGAAGTCTATTGCGTTTTTCTTAATGGAATCCCGCTGTGAAGCAGGAGCTGCATTTATTTTATCTTTTAATTTAATGTCCAGGTCATATGGGTCATATTCCGGCCTGCTTACAGCTTGTGTATAACTGGCAAATACGGGTATAGAAATTGCAGCTTTTTTCGGAAGGAGTTTACCCAGTTCCAGGTTAGCTGCAACATCAAACTGTGTATAATTATCCCTGTACCGTTCATTTACACGCTGTTCAAGTGTTCCAAATCCTGTTGTATGTGCCGTTACGGAAGCCGAAATCGTACCTAGGTCGGCCAATTGCATATCTACCCTTCCCATAGCGGCCCAGCCACCTTTCTCATTCATTGAACTAAGGCGTAATTCATTTACCCATACTTCCCCGCAGGCGTTGGGACATTCGACATTTTCTATACCGATCAATATTCCCCGTACTTCGCCCAAGTTAGGGTCACCTAATATCGAGTATTCTTGTCCGTTAGGTTGTAGTTGGCTATAAACATGTGTTGCAGGGCAACTGACGCATGCATTCCTTTGCTGTTTCAGTTTGGGCAAAATTGCCAGATCCACATCCAGATTATTTACCGAACGCCATAACGAGTCATTATAGGCATCTGAATCCGGATTCAGAGATGCAGCCGACAATGGTGTCAGATAAAGCGGAATTTTGATTTCGTAATAATTGTTTACAAAATCAGTCCCTATTCTAATAACAGCATTGAGATCTTTATCCCGTATGTTATTAGGCGTCTTTGTATCATTTTCAGCATGTATATACATTGACAGATTTCCATACTGCCGAAGATCTCTGTTTGCGAAGGTTTGAAATACTCCCCTTGTATCACCCTGGCCCAGGCCACAGAATTTGAGCGACATACTTTGTTCGTTCAACAGAAGGTTCACTCCATTATTGCTTTGCACCTGCTGCCGCTGTATATCCTTTGGTGTCCTGTAAGGCAAGGGAACACGTTTATCATTTTCCTCAATATTTACAGCTCCTACACTGAAATCAACATTTGTAGTAATAGCATTATAATTTCCTGAAGTATCGATCTGATATTTGAACTGGCGCCAGATATTCCGGGTAAGTTGTAACTCTCCAAAACGAAGTACCACACTGTCTTCAAAACCTGTCAGGAACATCCTCATAAACCTTATAGATTTGAAATCGGGGATATTACCGATTTTTGCATTATAAGAAGATACAGGTATCCGGAACTGATACCAGGTTTCTGTTCGAGTGCTTCCATCAACAGGTTTAACGGTGACTTCCTTCTTATCTACAATGAAATTGTAGCCAATCCGCATCGCATCATCTGTTGATGGTTTAATATCAACAATATACTGGAAATATTCTTCAGTTTCATTCAGTGTATTATCTCTGTTAAGGTCTTCCGCATCCGGGTATAGGGTAGCAGCAGAAGAATAAGAAGTCCCGTCATTTACCTTTGAATTGCCCTGTGGGTTATTGAAATTTTTATATCGCTTCAAAATACCGTCATTCCCGGTAAAAGATGCGTCCCTATAATGAATATAATCATCCATAGAAGGATCATCTTTAAAATGTTGAAATGTTGCGGAGCTTACCAATCCTGACAATTTATCCAAATAGGGTTGGAACTTTACTTTTTCAGAGTCGTCATCAAGCCCGTCAAACCCCACATCCTGGTACAACCTGTCGGTAGGGTCGTTACTGAAAGCATTGGTCACCTGGATGGGGTTACGAGGTACCCTTCCCCACGCAGAAGTATCTACTTTTGCCGGCGCATTAGGTGTAGGTAACCCATTTTCATAAAACCTTCTTCCATCCTTCAAAATATCTTCAGATACATTTCCCAGATTAAAATACAACTTACCGCCATTGGACTTGTCTGCATCTGGGTTCCTGGAAGTATTTATAAATGGATCCTGCATCCAAAACTCTATGAATTCGATATTAGCCGTTTCAAAATCTGTTTGATCAATACTCCGCATCAATCCACCCCAACGCTTTTGGGGATTTAACAATCTTCCGTTTGCATCAATACTACCCGGGTCGGCATCATAATTATATGGTCCTTTTTCTGAAGGATAATAGGCAAGGTCAAAAGTCACCAGTTGGTTTTGGCCATAATCCGTTGTTTTTTGAGGAAATATCTCATTCTGATAAATAGTACGTACCCGGGGGTCACTAAGTTCTTCCTTATTAGTACCCAAGGGATTATTAGACCCTTTATATAACTGTAAAGCCGGTTCAATCTGGTACCATGCGATCTTTGCTCTGTTTTTTCCCGAATTAACATCATCATTAAGAGATGCTTCAGGGAAAAGTTCTGCCGTACCAGCTACATCAGTTGCTCCTTTTGGTACCGAGGCCAGAGCCCAACTGATTGCAGGGAACCGGAGGTCTATACCAGATTTGCTCCCTTCAAAGTCGTCTATATATACTGTGCCTTTATTACCACTACCAATCTGACTGGCATGGCCGGGTTTCAGAAATGCGACTTCACCGTAAGCATTAATATTGGAAGGGGCAGTGCTTTGATAAAAAGGCAACTTATCCAACAATTTTGTAAGCCTTGGCATTTCTTTACGGTAATTTACATCCATACCATACATGGTATTGCGGATGGGGTCTTCGTTATAGTTCACTTTTGTGAAGAATGGCCTTTCACCCAGCCTGACAACAGTCCCGCCAATAGCTAATTGTTCCTTAGCTGTATTCTTAGCCATGTAATCCAATCTTAATCCCAGGTAATTTCGTTGTTGTATACCAAAAGAAGCATTATTTTCAAAATTCACCTGTACCGGCAAACCGGCATTCAATATTGCCTGATTCGTAACTTTAATAGTACCGAGATCATAATTAATGTCATAATCGACTCCTTCCACAAGTGTTTGACCTCCCGCTTTAACGGTAACGCTACCACGAGGAATATTATAGCCGATACTAATATCTGCGGAACCTGATGTCTTTGCAGTACCTTTCATTTCAAATCTATTGAGGTTCGGGTACTGTTGTGCAACTGCTTTGATCGAGTCATATAAAGCATAAAAAAGCGTATCCTTAGCATTTGAAGGCACTACATTATATATTTGGTTGGCCAGATCCCGCCCAAACGGCTCGAGCACAGGGAAAACAACGCGGCTATACTGAGATATTATCGTATATCCTTCTACGTAATCAAAAACACCATCAGGCTGCGGATCCAACTGGCTGTTAAGCCGATCGAGGTTTACCAGAGACAAAATAGGCATACCCTGATTTTTATTGCCAAAAGGAACATACCGCTTAAGCCCCATACTAGGCTCCTGATAAAGAAGATCAAGTTTGAAGTCTGTAGATGTTAATGTCCCGTAACCAACTGAATAGACATTTTTCATCATCCAACCCCATATGGGAAGATTTGTCCGTTGTGACGTTGCCTTTAGTAATTTGAGAAATAGTACCTGCTGGTTGGCCGTAGCACTATCCGGGGAAAGATCCTGGGAGAATTCCCCTACCTGATAAATTTTGCCATTGTAAGAATACTGGAAAGCAACTCCCAATACCTCGTCGGCCTGCAATGGCTGGCTCAGTGAGATGAAGCCGATCTTACTATTGAAAATATATTGTGTGGAGTCCAGTTTACGTGCATAAGTTTTTTCAAAATCCTGTACCGGATACAACCCCATATTCTGTAAACTACTTACCACCATTGCGGAGTTTCGATTGGAAGGGTTGCTTATAATATTGCTATAGAGGTCATTGGACCCGTTTCCCGGAGGTGCAAAGCCAGTGAGTGGATGTATAATATCACTTCTATAAGGATGCACTTCTCCCAGGTCCATAAGGCCTACAACATCCCTGGTATTGGTAGTACTTCCATTCTTGTTGGTAACCCAAACTTCCAGCCGCAATATCTGCACGGGTGAAGTAACCGCCGGAAGGTTTTTCATGGTGTTGTTGTAATTGTCCTTGAAGTACTGCGCTAAAAGAAAGTGCCTGTTTTCTTCATATTCATCGGCTTTGATATCGAAAGCCTGGGATGCTGCCCCTCCCTGTAGGTTAACGCTTTGACGCTGGGATTTTTGATTAGCCAGTACTGCCGTAATATTCAGTTTTCCAAATTGCAATTGTGTTTTTATGCCGAAAAGTTGCTGTGCGCCCGGGATTAATGTACTTCTGGAGGGAAAAGAAACATTGCCAGCCTCCACCCTCTTAATAATCTCATCATCAAGCCCGGTATAATCAAGCTTTAACTGGTTTTCCTGGCCAAAATTAGCAAGTGTATTATAGTTGATCGGGAATTTTAGTTTGTCTCCGATATTGGCATTGACATTTACCTGGGCATTCATATCAAAGTCAAAACCCCCATTCTTACGAGCTCTTTCAGGCAGTGTAGGGTTTGCTATATTCTGTCCCTGATAACCGGCCGTAACATCAACATTTCCCTGCGGGGATATTTCAATTTTACCATTGCCGAACAAACGGTTGAAAAGATTATCATATAAAGACAGCCGTGGCTTGGTTAGTTTTCTGTTAAGCAGGTTCATGGTATTGGCCCTCTTATTGAAATAATCTGCCTCTGCCTGCCTGGCCCTGAGTTTCCAATATTCTTCGAATGTGTAAGTTGTAGGAGTACGATAATATTTATCACCTATCT
>CAZKPH010000036.1:0-12384 GCA_964554605.1 uncultured Ferruginibacter sp. | reverse complement strand
CAGATTGTTGCTAATGGTGTTTTAAACTCATGGGTCATGTTATTAATAAAATCAGACTTTATTTCGCTGAGTTTTTTCTGACGAAGCAATGCCCGAACAGTCAGAAAAAAGGCAGAAAGGATAACAACTGTAAAAAAAACGGAACCTATTATCATCCATGTCAGGGATTGCCAGATAAAACTACGGATATGAGGAACAATAATAATGAGCAACTCCTGGGGCGATATCCCTTCTGACAGGCTGCCGCTGGGCGCCTCCAACGGTATTACCCGCTGCATATTCTGCAATGTATCTTTGCTAGCCGCATAAAAATTTTCGGATGTAACCTCGTCTCCAATAATAAGATTGGATGTAATGGCAAATTCAAAGGGTACTTTTTTTAAATTCTGCTTATCAAAAGCTTTACGGATAATTTCTCTTATTTCATCAACACTGTAGCGTTGTGCTATGGTGGGCCTAAAAAAATCGAGCTGAAATTTATCTGACGGAACCAAGCTCTCCGCCTTTTTATTCAAAGGCATCAGGTTCCCTTTTTCCTGCATAAGGTCTACCGATGCCTGAAAAGTAGCTATAGTAATATGCTCATTGAATTTTTGCTCTTCTGACTCCAAAGAGCTCTTCAACCACAGTATTTGAAAAAAAATTATTCCCAACAAAGAGAGGAGAATAAGAATGGCTATTATTGGAAATATCTTCTTCATTGTTGCAAAGGTAAAACTCGGCGATAGTTATGCCGGTAATATTCATTAAAAACCATAAATTTAACGAAGGTTTAGAGATTTTTTACTAAAAACAGTTTTATTGCAAAACCGAAATAATCTATTATTTTACAAACATTATGACAGACCCCGGAGCCGGAATATTGTTGATAGCAGACCCTTTTCTGAAAGACCCGAACTTTACCCGGACTGTTATCTTCCTGTGCGACCACAAAGAAGAAGGAAGCCTGGGCTTTATACTGAATAAGAAATTTGACTACACTCTGGATGAATTGCTGGTTTCGTTTGAAGGCTATCCGTTCCCGGTTTATTACGGTGGGCCGGTGCAGATAGACACAGTACATTTTATTCACCAGTATCCCGATTTAATCCCGGGAGGGCAGGAAGTTCTTAAAAACATTTATTGGGGCGGGGATTTTGAAATATTAACTGAGTTAATTAAAACGAAAGCTATTGACCCTGCCAAAGTAAAATTCTTTATCGGATACAGTGGATGGGATAAAGGCCAGTTAAATAATGAAATAAGTGAAAAAAACTGGCTAACGGTACCGGCCACCAGAAAACTTATTTTTCAAAAAAATACGGAAGATATCTGGAAAGACAGCCTGAAACATTTAGGCGGCGAATTTAAAATGCTAATTAATTTTCCTATTGACCCTCAACTGAATTAAAAAAAATCCAATAATTTTAACGCATCAAAACTCATTCGATTGCTTTATCGACTGCTTAAAATACCAGCCAGGCTAGCCATCAAAATATACTGCCGAAAAATTGTTGCCAATAAGCCTGATGTATTTCAGAGTGATGGCCCGTTGCTGATTGCAGCAAATCACCCTAATTCATTCCTGGATGCGATTATACTTTCTACTCTTTTCGACAAACCTATTTATTCCCTTGCCAGGGGCGATGCATTCATTAATACGTTTGTTAATAAGATACTTTACCGGCTCCGGATGCTGCCGGTTTACCGTTTAAGCGAAGGAACCCAATACCTTGACAGCAATTATCATACTTTCAATGCCTGTAAGGAGGTATTCAAAAAAAGGGGGATTGTCCTTATTTTTTCCGAAGGGTTATGTGTGAATGAATGGCATTTACGCCCCTTAAAAAAAGGAACAGCCCGATTAGTTATGGAATGCCGGAAAGAGAATATCCCGCTTAAAATACTTCCGGTAGGAATTAATTATAGCTCGTTTAGAAAATTGGGGAAAAACGTACATATTAATTTTGGAAATGTAATTACTGCTAAAGACATTCATCCGACGGGAAGCAGTTTTGGAAAAAATATTAAAGAATTTAATATGCTGCTGAACGTGCAAATGAAAGAATTAGTATATGAATTCAACGAGAATGATAAGGAAGGTATCAGCAAAAAATTCCACTTAAATGTCCCTCTTTTTAAAAAAATCCTTTTGTCCCCGCTTGCTCTCATCGGATATATAATTCACCTGCCACTGTATTTACCTATCAGAATACTTGCAGCTTCCAAAATATTCCATAGTGACCATTATGACTCGATCGAAACCGTATCACTCTTCGTACTCTATCCCTTTTACATGGTATTGTCGGCATATATCTGCTATAATGCATTCCCATTCCCCTGGTGGGTAATCTCTATTTTTTTAATGCCCATTACAGCATGGAGTGTTATTCAATTAAAAAAACAATTCAACTAAAGTAAAAATATCAATCTCAGTTCATCTGAGGATGCATTTTCTTTCTTTCACCAATTTGCTGACGCCACATAGCATAATACAAACCTTTTTCCGCTGTCAATGATTCATGGTTGCCTGTTTCAATCACTTCTCCCCTTTCAAGTACGTAAATCCTGTCTGCATGCATAATCGTACTCAGTCTGTGTGCTATTAAAATCGTAATCTGTTCTTTGTCTGAAGATATTTCTTTGATTGTATTTGTTATATCCTCTTCTGTGAGAGAATCCAAAGCCGAAGTGGCCTCATCAAAAATGAGTAACCGGGGTTTGCGCAATAAAGCTCTGGCAATAGATAATCGTTGTTTTTCACCACCGGACAATTTAAAGCCACCTTCACCAATTAAGGTATCGATACCTTTTTCAGCACGTTGCAAAAGGTTATTACAAGCAGCTTTTTGAAGTGCGTCATGAATTTCGGCATCGGAAGCTCCCGGCTTTACAAAAAGAAGATTCTCTTTGATAGTCCCGCTAAATAATTGCGTGTCCTGTGTAACAAACCCTATCTGATTTCTCAGGTCATCATAGTTGATTTCGTTTTCATCGTGTCCGTTATATAGAATTTTCCCATCCTGCGGCCGATATAACCCCACCAGCATTTTCATTAGTGTAGATTTTCCGCTACCGCTTGGACCTACGAAAGCGATGGTCTCACCTAATTTCACATCAAAACTTATATTTTCGATCGCCTTTACCGAAGCAGTTTTATGCTGATAACTGACACCCTTGAAAGAAAGATTTTCTATTTCGCCTAAATGCATTGGGCTCTCGGGAACTGTTTCAGGATCTTTTTGCATCAGGTTATGGTAGTTGTTCAAAGAGGCTTCCGCTTCTCTGAAACTTAACATGATATTCCCAATTTCCTGCAATGGGCCAAAAATAAAAAAAGAAAATATCTGCATAGTTACCAGTTCATGTGGCTTCATCGTTTCTCTAAAGATCAACCACATCAATAAAAAAAGTATAATCTGCCGCAATGTATTCACGATGGTACCCTGCAGGAAACTGATGCTTCGGATACGCTTTACTTTGGTAAGTTCGAGCCCCAGTATTTTATAGGTATTTTTGTTGAGGCGCTCCACTTCCTGCGTTGTAAGGCCCAGGCTTTTCACCAATTCAATATTACGAAGGCTTTCTGTAGTTGATCCGGCCAGAGAAGTGGTTTTATTAACTATTTCTTTTTGAATCGTCTTAATTTTTTTACTCAATACATTTGTAAGCCATGTCAGCAAAACAATACCAATTATATATGCCAGCGGTACCGTCCAGTGAATATTAATTGCAGCATAAACAAAAACAAAACCTATACCAACAACAATGGCAAAAAGAGCATTTAAAAAATAATTGATAAATTTCTCCGTATCGGTACGAACTTTAGTCAGGATACTAAGTGTTTCTCCGCTACGCTGATCCTCAAACTCCTGATAAGGCAGTGTAATAGCATGTTGCAGACCATCGGTAAATATTCTTGCGCCAAATTTTTGCATTATCACATTGGCAAAGTAATCCTGAAAATTTTTTGCAATACGGCTAACCATAGCGGTACCTACCGATAAGAATAAAATAGTCATAACGGCCCAAAAATACGTATCCCAGGTATAGGCCTGAAGAGTATTCTTGTATTCTACGTACTGCTCCGATAATTTAATAATACGCCCAAAAAGAATTGGATCAATCAGGGAGAAAATTATATTAATACTGGCGAGTATAAGTGTAAGTAACACCAGCCATTTATACGGTTTCAGGTAAGTAGCTAATAATTTCATATTTCAAAAGTAACGGAATTATTTAATTACAATAAATCAATGTTATAACATTAATAAAAATATTGTATGCCTATTTCTGGTAGAATAATGTTGCCTAAGATGTCCTAGGCTTTTGCCAGTCTGGCATTACCAGGACGATATAACCAGCTTATCGGCTTTCGCATTGGAAGCACCATCCAGCTAAAAAAGAAAATTGTTGTAAAAATAATTATGAGATGTACCGACCATACAGGCATAGATTTACTCAGGTCTATCAGCATTCCGTCTCCGGTAAACTTTCCAAACCCAAGCAAGGCTGGCAATCTATACCAATAATAGCAGGAAACTGCCGAAGCGGCAAATATATCGATAAGCATCTTTTCATTTTTAAGCGACAGTATCTTCGTAAGGCTCCAGTACAATAATGCAGTTAGCACAGCACTTCCAAAGGGAATTGCATAGATGGTTAGTACATGCTGCAAGCTTAATATGCCGCGATTATCAGCAATATGAAACCAACCCCATACAAACCCCGGGAAACCGCCAACCAACAAAAGGCCATATATTGGCTGATACGCAGATTTTGCTTTAAATGTGAGATGCACATCCGGGGATGAGTCGGGGCAGGGGGTAGTGCAGTTTACACACAATCCACAATGTGCATTGGGAAAGGACATAAGTGACCTTGCCCCGTATAATTTTTCAACCGGGTGTATCGGGCATAATCCCGAACACCATGCTGTTTTCCAATCATAAACAAAACCAACAGATACCGCCACAATAACTGCCACGATCAACATAATAGCAGTAGCTACCCCATTCGTATTTAACAATACATGGCGTAATGGCACAATCAGGTATAAGGCGGCAATGGCAATAAGATTCAGCCGTGCTGTTTGCATTACTGAAAGTTTTTTCTTTTTGGACAAATTCATTTTGCGTGGCGCCAATGATGTTGTACTTAAGGGGCAAACATTCCTCCACAATCCAACAGCAACCACTAACAATGCAGGAGCCGCCGGAATGAGGATATTCCAAAAAAGCATTATACCAATTGCCGGATAAAAGAGTAAGAAGAAAAGAATCGTTGTTCCTACCAGCCAAAAAACAGCCTGTAGTATCCGCCATATCATAAGCGACCGTATAGCAGGCCTGTCTAATTGCGGAGCAAGGGAAGTAGATGTTGTCATAGATAAGAAATTTAATACACGAATTTACTTAGCAAATCCGTTGTTTTCTTAAAAATTATCCGCCCCACCCTTCTCTGTCGAGGCTCCTGTATTGAATAGCCTCGGCCAAATGTTCTGCCCTGATATTTTCACTTCCGGCCAGGTCTGCTATTGTACGGCTTACTTTCAAAATACGATCGTAGGCCCTTGCAGACAGGTTCAATTTTTCCATGGCCGTTCTGAGAAGATGTTGGGATGCCGTATCAACAACACAGATTTCTTTAAGCATTTTACTGCTCATCTGCGCATTTGCGTATATACCTTCCGAATTTTTATACCTTGCTGACTGTAAATCTCTCGCTTTAATAACTCGTTCCCGAATGGAAGCACTTTTTTCAAAACCTGCTGAAGATGATAACTCATTAAAAGATACGGGTGTTACTTCCACATGCAGGTCTATCCTATCCAGCAAAGGACCAGATATCTTATTCAGATATTTCTGAACAGTACCTGGCGGGCAGGAGCATTCTTTTTCCGGATGGTTAAAATAACCGCACGGGCATGGATTCATAGAAGCGATGAGCATGAAGCTTGCGGGAAAATCTAAAGCCACTTTAGCCCTTGAAATTGTCACTTTCCGTTCTTCCATTGGTTGCCTCATCACCTCCAATACAGTGCGCTTGAACTCAGGCAGTTCATCGAGAAACAATACACCATTGTGAGCCAGTGATATTTCTCCGGGCTGGGGGTTACCTCCGCCACCCACCAATGCTACATCGCTTATTGTATGATGTGGTGAACGATAAGGACGTTTTGAGATCAAAGTTGCATTTTCAGGAAGTTTCCCGGCTACCGAATGGATCTTTGTTGTTTCCAGCGCTTCCTGCAGAGATAAAGGAGGCAAAATTGTCGGCAATCGTTTGGCCAGCATGGTTTTTCCAGCTCCCGGCGGGCCTATCAATATAGCATTATGACCTCCGGCTGCTGAAATTTCCAGTGCCCTTTTGATATTTTCCTGCCCTTTTACTTCACAAAAATCTATATCAAAATTATTTTGTGCCTGTGCAAATTCTTCACGTGTATTCACCACCACAGGCTCCAACGATTTTTCCCCTGTCAAAAAATCTATTACGTCTTTTATATGCGACACACCGTAGACCAGCAGACTGTTTACCATTGCAGCTTCTCTTGCATTATGATACGGCACGATTAACCCTTTGAAATTTTCTTTTCTGGCTTGTATAGCAATGGGCAATGCACCTTTAATTGGCCGCACTGTACCGTCCAGGCTTAGCTCGCCCATAATAAGATATTCGGCCAATATATCCGCCTCAGGTATCTGTTCGCTGGCACCAAGTATCGCAACGGCAATCGGCAAATCAAATGCAGTCCCACTTTTACGGATATCTGCCGGCGCCAGGTTCACAATAACACGTGTACGAGGCATAAAATAGCGATTACTCTTGATGGCACTTTCAACTCGCTGAAGGCTTTCTTTAACAGCACTGTCCGGCAACCCGACAATTACAGCATCGGATTTACCCTGATTATTGATATTTACTTCCACGGCAATTGTAATAGCATCAACTCCATATACGGCACTCCCAAATGTTTTTACCAGCATTTGCAATAATTTAAAATGAAATGTAGGGAAATCCAAAGGAGGGCTTTACAGGTGTGTAACCTTAGTAGTTGCCGGCAAAGGTACTTTTTATAAAATAAACAGAATAAGAAATTATAAATAGCAGCGAAATGTGATTAAAGCATTTTCAACATCTCTATTACTCCCTCCTTTTGTAAAATGAGGTACCCGAGCCTGTCATTGCTTACCCCTTCACGTAATTGATAGCTGAACGCTATCTGACCACCTGCAATGCTTGTTTCAAAATACCGGAATTGAATATTGCTGTATTGCTGCAGGCTGCCACTTATCTCATAAAGATGAGTAGACAAAACAAAAAGAGAATTCTTTATTTTCATCAGTCCTTCAATAACGCTGGTGGAGCATTTCATTGCATCCTGCACATTCGTCCCTTTAAATAATTCATCGATCAGAATAAGCCATTTCCGGCCATCAGCAATCTTATTTACCGTGGCTTTTATCCGCTGTACTTCGTTATAAAAATAACTCTCGCCTTTAACGATATTATCCGCCACATTGATATTGCTGAGCATCCCATCGAAGAAGGAGAGTTCCATTTTGCCGGCAGGCACGCCCATCCCTAAATGTGCAAGGTATGTAGCCAAGCCAAGTGATTTGATGAATGTACTTTTCCCTGCCATATTGGCTCCCGTAAGAAAAAGAAAATTAGTATCCGGGCTAAGTTCCACATCATAATCTACCGGATGCGGCAATAACAAATGATACATCCCGCTTGCCCGGACAAAAGGAGCCTTACCATCTGCAAATACTGGAAAACAGAAATCATACTCTTTTACGGATTTTGCCATCGCATACCATGTATCCAACTGAAAATAGACGTCCAGCAGATCGAACATATTCTGTTTAAAATGATAACGAAGAAAATGTGCAAAACCCAGTTGCTGCCCTGCATCCATTTCAGACGAAGAAGCCAGATTCTCTACAATAATAAATTGTTCTTTATTTAAAATGTGGCCTGCTTTTGAAAGCAATTCTTTAAGCGGCCCCGGTGAATCGTCTTTCAAAAAATTTTTTACGAAGAACAACATGCCTTTAATAAAATCAAAGCAATGCTGAACCGAATATTTCACTAATGAATCATCCGGGCCGTGAAACAACTTATACGCCCATGCAGAGAACATTGAAGTTCCGGCAGGAATAGTGTCAAAAGAGCTTTCATAGAACTTCTCTACAACCATAATCGAACCATTCGAAATAAGGGTAGGCCATTCATTCAGATGTTCCAGAATAACTTTCAACGTTTGCTGAACACCCAGTATATCCTCCGGAGAGGGTAAAGGCTGACGAAGTGTTTCTCCCAGCCGGGCTTTACCACCTATCGTATTACAGAAATTGAACTTGCTGAATACTGAATATCCTTCTTCCAGCGAAAACAGAGAGAGGTCGGCGATTGTTGTTTTATCAACTTCCATAGCGGAGGAAAACTTTATCGGTTAAAAAGAAGTCGTTTACCCTTCTGAGATTCATCCCATACTCCGTTTCCATAAACTCTTTGCCCGTTCACGAAGGTCTGGAGAACTGAAGCCGGGAAAGCAACTCCTTCAAACGGGCTCCAGCCACATTTATAAAATAGATTATCATTGTTCACAAGAGAAGCTTTATGCATGTCAACCATAACAAGATCGGCATAATAACCTTCCCGTATATATCCTCTTTCCCTGATGCAGAAACATTCGGCAACGGCATGACTCATTTTTTCAACTATCCATTCAAGAGAGATTTTTCCTATTGAATGATAGTAAAGCATTAAAGGCAATGAATGCTGTACAAGTGGTATACCTGAGTGTGCGTGTAAATAATCTCCTTGTTTTTCAGCTAACAAATGTGGGGCATGGTCGGTTGCAATGACATCTAACCTCCCATCCAGCAATGCTTTCCAAAGTTCTTCCTTATGAGATGGTTCTTTAATAGCAGGATTACATTTTATCAGGTAACCTAATGGCGCATAATCATCAGCGGTAAAATGCAGATGATGGACACACACTTCCGAAGTGATTTTTTTTTCCCGAAGGGGCAACATATTTGTAAAGAGTTGCAACTCCCGTGCTGTACTGATATGCAGGATATGTAACCGGCTGTTATGACGTTTGGCAAGTTGCACTGCAGCAAATGAAGATGCAAAACAAGCGTCTTCATTTCGTATAACAGGATGATCGGCTGGAGTAAGTACACCTCCGGCCGCAATCCGCTTTTCATAATTGGCACGTATTATGGTTTCGTCTTCGCAATGTGTGGCTATCAACAACTCCGACCCGGCAAAAATTTTGTCAAGTGTAAGATAATTGTCCACCAACATATTGCCAGTACTGGAGCCCATAAATATTTTTACACCACAAACCCTGCCCTTTAAAGTATTTGCTTTCAAAACCTCTTCTGCATTGCTATTGCTCACTCCCATATAAAAGGAATAATTGGCAAGAGACGAGGCCGATGCTATTGTATATTTATCTTCCAACAGATCAATTGTCAAAGCATTAGGCACGGTATTCGGCATTTCCATAAAAGACGTAACTCCTCCTGCCACAGCAGCCTTACTCTCAGTATAAATTGTAGCCTTATGGGTAAGACCAGGTTCCCGGAAATGGACCTGATCGTCAATAACACCGGGGAGCAAGTACTTGCCATTGCCGTCTATCTCTTCCACAGCATAATTTACAACTATCTGCGGGGCGATTTTATCAATACGTTCCCCATCGGTTAAAACGTCTGCCGTAACGATTTTTCCTTCGTTAACGACCTGGATATTTTTAAAAAGATATTTTTTCATATCTTGAATGCTGATAAACTAAACAAACTACAATGCAAATTATTAAAAGCTTATTCAAACTTGTTTTTTTTCTTTCCCCGTTTTTTGCAGGTGCACAGTCTACGTATTTCAGCCAGGGGGATAAAGCCTATCAATTACTTGACAGGCTTGAAATTAAACAACAAAGCAATTCCGATCTTAATTTTTCTACATTGAAGCCTTTCAGCAGGAAATTTGCAGTACAACAGGCCGATACTTTGCTTGCAGCCCCTCAAAAACTAACCTCCCTAACGCCTATTGACAAGTATAATCTGAACTGCCTGCTTATAAATAACAGTGAGTGGGCCAAAGATACCTCTGGTAGTTTTTTGAGTAGAAAACCTATTCTCAAATATTTCTATCAGTCAAAGACAGACCTTTTTAGGGTTAATAACAAAGATCTTTTTCTTGCAATCAACCCCGTGCTGCAGTTTCAACTGGGATCAGCGGACAAAATGTTCTTCAATAGCCGTGGTATCATGGCCAGGGGGATGATTGCAAAAAAACTCGGTTTTGTAACTCTCATAACAGACAACCAGGAACGGGGGCCCCTTTTTGTTCAACAGAAATTTGCCTCGTTAAGAGCCGTTCCGGGAGCAGGGTTTTATAAAAGCTTCAAAACTACCGGAGTAGACTATTTTGATGCCAGGGGTTATATTACGTTTAGTGCTGTTAAGAATTATATTGATGTACAATTCGGGTATGACAAGAATTTTATCGGCAACGGGTACAGGAGCCTTTTCTTAAGTGACTGGGGAAACAGCTACCTATTCCTAAAGTTGAATACCCGCATTTGGAAATTCAATTACCAGAACCTGTTTATGGAATTAACACCGACATTTTACAAGAACAGCGGAGATATCCTGCTCGATAAAAAGTATGCTGCCATGCATCACCTGAGCATGAATGTAACCAAATGGTTGAACCTGGGTCTTTTTGAAGGTGTTATTTTTGGCAGGAAAAATAATTTCGATTTTGAGTACCTGAACCCGATTATTTTTCTCCGCCATATTGAAGGTACGCTGGGTAGCCCAGACAATGCAATTGCGGGATTGGACTTCAAAGCAAATATTGCCCATCGAGTTCAATTCTACGGGCAATTCCTGCTTGATGAGTTTAAACTGGACAAATTACGGGAAAATAACGGATGGTGGGGCAATAAATGGGGCCTGCAAACCGGCATAAAATATATAGATGCTTTGGGTATTCGTAATCTCGACCTGCAATTGGAAAGCAATCGTGTACGTCCCTTTACATACTCACACGGTGATTCTCTTGCCAATTATACACATTATAACCTGCCACTGGCACATCCGCTCGGAGCCAATTTCCAGGAGTTTGTCGGTATTGCAAAATACCAGCCCGCCCCCAGGTGGTATATCAGCGCTAAACTGATTTATTATAAACAAGGGCTTGACAGTACTGGTTACAATTCAGGAAGCAGCATTTTCAGATCTAATGCAGATCATAGCGAAATTACTGACTACAATATTGGAAACGGGCAAAAAGTAAATTGCCTGAACGGCACTCTGCAGATTTCCTACGAATTGAGGGAAAATTTATTTTTAGACCTGTCGATCCAACACAGGAACCTTGATGCCGTTAATAATACTTCCTTGTCTAACAAGGCCACATTCTTTAGCGGGGGGATCCGCTTAAACGTGTTTAAAAGAGAATATGATTTTTAATCATTATATTTTACCTTTACACGGTAATAAACTTTTATATCACAGGATGCATGTATGTAACCGCATACATGAAAAATCTTTTCATGATGAACCAAAAATTTTCTCTTACGTGTTTAGGTATCCTATCACTTCTAAGCTCATATTCTCAGCAAAAAGAAAAACTAAACCTTTCTCTGGAGAGTATCTGGAGCGGCTATTTTGATGAACAAAAGAAACAAGTCCATCTGCTCAACAAGAGTAATCGTATCGCTTTTATCAATGCTACAAAAGAAAGTAATCAGGAGCTTATCATGGCACTGGATTTTGAAACCGGGAAACTTATAGATACTCTTTTTTCCAACCAATTAAAACAGCAGGGCGATTCCCTCCCGACAACTTTTACATTTTTCGAAGATTATAAGTTTTCGCCAGATGATTCAAAGATTCTTATACAGACCCAGATAGAACCTCTCTTTACACAATCCACCAAAGAATTTAATTATGTATGGGATGTAGAAAAAAAAGTTTTAAAAACTGTATGCGCAGATGGCAAACAAAACTATGTAAGTTTTTCGCCGGATAGCAAAAAAATAGCCTATATCAGAGATGGGAACCTCTATATAAAAGACCTTACAACTGATGCTACACAAGCCGTTACCTATGATGGGGCAATGGGGCAAATATTATTTGGGATGGCTGATGCATTGTACGAAGATAATTTCGGGATGTCGCAAGCTTACCAATGGAGCCCTGACGGAGAAAATATTGCATTCCTACGCTTCAACGAGAATACAGTAAAGAATTTCCCGATCACTTATTACAATAAATCGTATCCCGATGTATTAAAACAACGATACCCTATTGCAGGGGAAATGGTTCCGGAAGTGGCAGCTTTTATTTACAACATAAAGAATAAAATACTGGT
>CAZKPH010000035.1:0-12407 GCA_964554605.1 uncultured Ferruginibacter sp. | reverse complement strand
GGAACAATACCGCCAGTATCGTAGTTCTGCGGATGGAGGTGGCTATAATGCTAAAATTGTAGATATCGATCAATTGATCGATCAATTTGCTTTTGGGGTCAAACACCATCCTTCTTCCATTCGCAATTTTGCGGCATTTGCTCTTAGTAATTTTTCAGTTGCGCCTAAATATTTTTTCCTGATAGGGAAAGGGCTTAATTACAATTCATTCCGTACACACGAGTCGGACCCTAATGTAAGAAAACTAGCGTTGATCCCTACATTCGGGTACCCTTCATCCGACAATTTGTTGACTGCAAGCCGCACAGGTGAATATCCGCAGATACCAATAGGCAGGCTATCCGCTATCACGGGATCGGAGGTGGGTATATATCTTACTAAAATGCGTCAGTTTGAAGCAGCACAGCATTCCTCAACACAAACTATTACCGGAAAAGCATGGATGAAAAATGTTGCAGAAGTAACTGGTGGTTTGGAAGATCCCAGTCTTGCGAGCCTGATCTCGAGTTATATGGAAGGATATTCGAATATTTGTTCAGATTCTCTGTTTGGAGCGAATGTATATAAGTTTAGTGCCAATACAGGATCAAATAAAGCAGAAGGTACCAATGTTACAATGGAAGGGCTTATGGGCAAGGGAGCTACTTTGATTACCTATTTCGGGCATTCTTCCCCTAATACGATTGAATTCAATCTGGATAATCCTGAGAGCTATAATAATACGGGGAAATATCCATTAATTATTATTAATGGTTGCTTAAGTGGCGACCTTTTCCAGTTCGATACATTACGAGCTGTCAATAAGGGATCGCTTTCGGAGAAATTTGTTTTTGCCGATCAGAAGGGGAGTATTGGTTATATTGCCAGTACGCATTATGGGTTACCTACACAGTTGAATTATGTCAATACTGAGTTTTATAAAAACTTCAGTAAAAAAATGTATGGAGAAACGCTTGGGAATATATTAAAAGCCACAATGAAATATGTGATTACTACTTACGCTACGGATTATATTGCACAAACGCATGTTGAAGAAATCACATTGCATGGGGATCCTGCATTGCGCCTAAACCCGCATGATAAAGCTGATTATGTTATTGAAGATTCACTATTAACGTTTTCGCCTTCCATTGTAAGTGTTGCTGATGATAAAGTCGATATTAAAGCTAAAATATTGAATATAGGAAAAGCTGCAAGTGATTCGGTGAAAGTAAAAATCGAACTTACCACACCGAATAATAAAACAGTTACTATCTATTCGGCTAAAATAGGCGCAATATTGTCTTCAGATAGCATAACCGTTACTTACCCGATAAATCCGCTTGTAAATAAAGGTGTAAATATTGTAAAAGTAACAATAGACCCGGATAATCTTGTACCCGAACTGTCTGAGGATAATAATGTCGTCACAAAGTCTTTTACAGTATTAGAAGATGAGATCCGGCCGGTATACCCATACCAGTATTCAATAGTAAATAGTAGTAATCTTACTTTATACGGTTCCACAGCAGATGCAACGGCGGGTGAAAAGGCTTACGTAATGGAAATGGATACTACACAGTTATTCAATTCACCTTCGAAGATTGCTAAAACAGTTACGTCGCGGGGAGGCTTGGTTGCATTTATCCCGGATATGCCTTTTACTGATAGTACGGTGTATTACTGGCGTCTGGCAGTAGGCCCTGTTTCTGAAGAAACACGTTGGTTATCCAGTTCTTTCGTATACATATCCGGGAGCGATGGCGGTTTCAGCCAATCACATTATTTTCAGTATAAGAATAATGATTTCTCATCTGAATACCTGGATACATTATCAAGAAAATTTGTTTTTGATTCCAAAACAAGTAAACTGCTGGCAAGGGTAGGGACTTATCCCTATTATGACTGGGATCAGAATAATGTCAATATCGACGATATACAAATTGATTACTGGGGATGCGTGTTTAACAGCATGCAGTTCTATGTTTTTGACAGTACAACCCTGCAGCCCTGGAAGAACTATAATGTTGCTGCTAATGGAAGGTTTGGCAGTTGGCCAGTATGCAATGCACCTCGTTGTTTCTTCGATTTCCCTGTTACGCAACAGGAATACAGGCGCAGAGCAATGAATTTCCTTGATAGTATTCCCAATGGCTCTATGGTTCTTATTCGTAGCCTGATGTTTACTACCATTTCCCCCAATAATTCATTTGTTGATACATGGAAAGCAGATACAACAGCATTTGGGGCCGGGAAATCGCTTTGGCATAAATTTCAACAATTGGGGTTAAATAAGATCGATTCGTTTACACAAAATTACCCTTTCCTTTTTGTGTTCAAGAAAGGAGATAGTGTGAATTATCCGATCTATCAGGATATTGGCCCGGCCGTAAACAGCCATATTGTAAATACCTATTTTATGGTGGGCAAGGAAACAGATGGCTCCGTTATTTCCCCATGGTTTGGGCCGGCAAAAGAATGGAAAAAATTTAAGTGGGACCAGACAGACCCGTCTCCGACAGCAACACATAGCTTTAGTGTGATAGGGCGGGATATTAGTGGCAATGAAGTTGTACTGGCACAGATTTTTGATTCAAAGGATACATCCATTTCGTTTATAAATGCAGCCGATTACCCCTATCTTAAATTGAGACTGAATAATAGCGATTTGCAAAATGCAAGGCCTGTTCAATTAAAATACTGGATGCTGACAGGTACTCCGGCCCCGGAAGGGGCTTTGGCTCCTACAGTAGCTTACCAGTTTCAGGATACACTTACTACCACTGATACATTACGGCTTCGGATAGCTTTCAGGAATATCAGCACTACCGCATTTGACAGCATTAAATTGCGGCTCATTATAACTGATGAAAATGGGGCTAATCATATTTATGAAAACCTGCAAACCGGGGCAAAATTGAAACCATTAGCGGCAGGAGACACTGTATTGGTCATGTATGATATTCCTCTTAAATCTTACCTGGGGGTTAACCAGCTATTACTGGATATTAATCCTGATAATGATCAGCCGGAATTATTCCATTTCAACAATGTACTTTATAAGAATTTGCGGGTAACGCTTCCTTACCCTTGTAATAATGGCAATACACAATATTATACCGGCATGACCCATTTAGAAGGCAATAGCTATCAATGGCAGGCCGATAGCGGTTCAGGGTTTACGGATATATCCGATAATGTTTATTATTCAGGCGCTAATTCCGATACGTTGAGCCTTATCAATGTACCAACAAGTATGTATGGAACTAAATACAGGTGTACAATTACCAATGGTGCTGATATTATATATGGTAGCGAATTTGTACTGAAATTTGTGACCTATTGGACAGGGGCTGTTGACTCTGCATGGGAGAACCCGGCTAACTGGAGTTGCGGAATCCTTCCGGATACCAATACGGATGTATTTATTCCTTTTGGAAGGCCCAACTATCCGAATGTAAATAGCCAGGCAGTATGCCGAAGCCTGCATCTGGGTAGCGGAAGTAAAATAACGGTCACCGAGAATAATAATATTACTATTACGGGAATATCTCTCGCTGAATAATACTTTTTTTTTATATGAGATAATCTGTTTATTTTTAATGTGCTGTTTGTAATGGAAAATCTACTATAACCAACGTATATTGATTAAATTTGTACATTTTACAACTGTTTAAGAGGTTTTTTTGTATCGTGCAGGTAAACTTCTTAACAGTTATGAAAATAATATTCATTACTAATTTGACTTTTATATGTGTAGATTTCTGTTTGTTTGTGTCCTGAGTATACTTTCGCTAAACTCTTTTTCACAATTTCGTAAATATTCCAATGAGTTTCTAAATATTGGCGCTGGCGCCAGGGGGTTGGCTATGGGCGGGGCACAGGTTGCATCAGTTGCGGATGGAACGGCCGCTTATTGGAATCCGGCCGGATTAACTTCCGTGAAAGATCATCCGGAAATTAATTTCATGCATGCAGAATATTTTGCCGGTATTGGCAAGTATGATTACGGCTCCCTTTCCGTACCTATTCAAAATAATAAACGGACTGTAGGCTTATCGGTACTGCGGTTTGCAGTGGATGATATTCCTAATACGCTATTTCTTGTAGAACCGGATGGGAGTGTCAATTACAATAATATCCAAAGTTTTTCTTCTGCGGATTATGCTTTCCTGTTGTCTTTTGCCCAGTCTGTAAAGCAGATTGGGTCAAAGAAGATTACTGCTGGCGTCAATGCCAAGATTATTCACCGTACAGTGGGGTCTTTTGCAAAGGCATGGGGTTTTGGAATTGATGCGGGAGTTCAGGTTAAGTGCAAAAAATGGTTTGCCGGTATTGTGGCAAAAGATATAACAACTACATTCAATGCATGGAAATTTACTTTTACCGAGAAGGAGAAAGAAGTATTATATCTTACCAATAATGATATCCCGGTACGTTCTACCGAATTAACCGCCCCAAGAGTGACAATCGGTGGCGGATATGACTTTACAATCAGTAATTCATTGAGCCTGTTGGCCGAAGCAAACCTGGACCTGACTTTTGATGGGAAACGTAATACATTGATCAGTAGTAAACTGGTAAGTGCCGATCCAAGGATCGGTATTGAGGGGTCGTACAAAAAAATATTCTTTATCAGAGCGGGGATTTATAATTTTCAAAGGGCACTTTCAGACGGTGATCTTGCAAATCCTAAGAAAGTATGGATATATCAGCCCTCTATCGGAGCGGGGGTAAAGATCAAAAATCTGAATATTGACTATGCTTTTTCCAATCTTGCAAATCAGTCTAATCCATTATACTCACATATATTTTCTTTACAGTTTCCACTGATAAAAAAAGAAAAAAAATAACACTAAACGCTGTATCATGAGAAAAATATTAATCGTCTGTTTTTTATTATCAGCAATAGCTGCCAGGGCGCAATTGAATAACAGTTGGATAGATTATGGCAAGACATATTATAAATTCAAAAGCGCATCATCCGGGCTTTTTAGAATAACGCAGCCTACATTGTCTTCGCTTGGGTTAGGTGCAACGCCTGCACAAAATTTCCAGCTTTGGCGGAATGGACAGGAGGTCAGGTTATATACTTCAGTAAGCAGTGGGGTGCTGGGATCTGGCGATTACCTGGAATTTTACGGAAAAGCGAATGATGGCCAGGCTGATAAGCAATTATACAGAAAGGCGGAATTCCAGTTGTGCGATAGTTTTAGCCTTTCTACAGATACTGCTACTTATTTTCTTACCGTTAATGCCAGTGGCAGTAATCTGCGTTATGTGGCTGCTGTGAATAATGTTGGCAGCAATACGCTTAGCCCCGAAACATACTTTTTCCGCAGAGTTAGTAAGCCCTTCAGAACGCAGGTAAACAGAGGATATGCAGAATGGGTTGGAGGAGAGTATGTTTATTCCGCTTCTTATGAGAATGGCGAGGGATGGACGAGCGATGATATCTATTCTACCCAAAACCTGTCTCAACGTTTTTCTGACCTGAATGTATATACCGGCGCACCTGACCAAAGTGTTTCGGTATATGTTTCAGCTTTTGGCAATGCAAATAATCCTCGCCATATAATGGTGAAACTATTTGATAGTGTTGTCATTGATGAGCCTATGAATATTTTAACTTCTTTGAAAAAGCAGGTAGATGGGCTGTCAATGTCTCTTTTAAAGAATCCTTCATCGGCTGATTTATATGTTTATGGCAATTCATCTAATTTAAATGATCGTATTGTTGTAGCCGAAATTGCTCTGACATATCCTGCAACATTTAATTTTAATAACCAGGCGAATTTTTATTTTGAGTTAAAGGCATCTCCTGCCGGGAATTACCTTGAGATTGATAATTTCAATGCCGGGAGCCTGCAACCGGTGTTATATGATCTTACAAATAACAAAAGATATCTTGGTGATATATCGACACCCGGGAAAGTGAAATTTGCCTTGGACGCTTCATTGACTGCACGGAAACTTATGTTAATGAGCCAGGCTACCTCAAATGTGAATATAGTAACAGGGATGGTTGTACGTAATTTTATTGATTATTCAGCGGTTGCCAACCAGGGAGATTATATGATAATCAGTAACCCGCTTCTTTATAATGACGGTAATGGAGTGAATTATGTGGATCAATACCGTCAATACAGGTCTTCCATTAACGGAGGTAGTTATGATGCGAAAGTTTTTTCTATTAACGAACTGGTTGACCAATTTGCCTTCGGGATCAATTATCATCCCTCGTCGATCAGGGATTTTATACGTTTTTCCTCGCAACAATTTTCCGTAAAACCGAAATATGTATTCCTTCTGGGAAGAGGGACATCTTATAGCGATCAACGATTAAAGGAAGGCGACCCCAGTGTACCTTTGTTAAATCTTGTACCCACATTCGGATGGCCTGCTTCTGATGTTTTACTATCCTGTTCACCCGGTACTTATGTACCGCTGGTACCGGTAGGCAGGCTCTCTGTAATAAACGGCAACGAGATATCTGTTTATCTGGATAAAGTAAAGCAGTATGAATCTGCTCAATTATTGTCCAGCCCATTGATAGCTGATAAAGCCTGGATGAAAAATTTTATTCATGTCATTGGTGGTAAAGATGAAACGGAAAGCCAGCTTTTTGCTTCTTATATGAATAATCTTGCAACAATCGCACAGGATACGCTAATGGGAGCGAAAGTTGAATCTTTTAAGAAGGAATCAACGGCTGCAATAGATCAGGCAAATGGAGAGCGTATTAAAGAATTAATGAAAGAAGGAACCGGTGTTATAGGCTATTTCGGCCACTCCTCTGCCAATACATTGGAATATAACCTTAGCAATCCTGAAGATTATGATAATGATGGAAAATACCCATTCTTCAATGTGAGCGGATGTACAGCAGGAAATCTTTTTACCTTCGATCCTTCCCGTCTTACCGATAATAAGACTTTGTCTGAAAAATATGTACTGGCGCCTCATAGAGGTAGCATTGCTTTCCTTGCTAGTACGCACTTAGGTATACCGCCTTATCTTTATTCTTATGATACTTTCTTGTACAATGCCATGTGCAATACGCTATATGGTAATACCATCGGCAACCAGATAAAGCAAACAATACAAAATCTTGCCGGTAATATAAGCGAGTCTGAGTTCTTTGTTCGTATGCATGTAGAAGAAATCACACTGCATGGAGATCCCGCTTTGCATATTAATAGCTCGTCTCTGCCAGACTTTGTTATTGATGACCCCTCCTTGAAAATATCCCCTTCGGTTATTTCTGTAGCTGATAATAATTTTACTGTTGGTATTAAAATGATGAATCTGGGTAAGGCTGTCAATGATTCGATTAGGATACTGGTGAAGAGAAAACTCCCTAATGATACGGTACAGGTAATCTATAATGCCAGGATACCCGCCATCAAATATATCGACTCACTTAATTTTACAATACCTATCAATAGTATTACAGATAAGGGTCTGAACCAACTATCGGTTTTCCTGGATGCGGATAATACGGTACAGGAATTATATGAAACGAATAATAGCATCACCAAGGATTTCTATATTTTTGAAGACGAACTGCGCCCGGTTTATCCTTACAATTATTCAATTGTGCATAAGCAAAACATTACTTACACGGCATCTACGGCAAATCCGTTATTGGGGCAGCGGCAATATTTAATGGAAATTGATACTACAGAGTTGTTCAATTCAGCCTTTAAGAAACAATATACCGTACTTTCTGTAGGCGGGGCTATACAATTTACCCCGGCCAATCTCACTTTTGCTGATAGTACGGTTTATTATTGGAGGACATCAATAGTCCCTCTTGGATCTGAACAGCCGATCTGGAATGCTTATTCTTTTGTTTACCTTTCGCAAAGTTCAGACGGGTTTAACCAATCGCATTATTATCAGCATCTGAAGAGCACTTACAGTGATATCACTTTAGATGCCGACAGGATATATCGTTTTAAACGAGTGAACAGGAATTTGCAGATACGTACGGGGCTTTATCCTTATTTTGTGGATGATGCCATTGATATTAATCTGGATTTTGAAAAATTGGATTATTACGGATGTCATTACAATGAATTACAATTTGCGGTTTTTGATACCACTACATTGATGCCATGGAAAAATTATCCGGTAAATAACGGCACATCCGGAAGATTCGGGAGCCTTGTGCCTTGTAATGATGGCGGCATACATCCTGAGTTCAGGTATTTCTTTGAATTTCCTTACGAGGATTCTGCCAGCAGAAGAAAAGCAATGGATTTTCTGGATAGTATCCCTGATGGAATGTATGTTTCTATTACCAACCTGGCTACGGCTATTGATGTGTATGCTACGCCTTATAAAGAAAACAAAACCTTTATATCAGATTGGCAGGCAGACCAGGCCACATTGGGAACCGGGAAATCGCTCTATCATAAACTGAAATCTATCGGGTTTACCAAAATCGATAGTTTTTATAGAAATATTCCCTTCCTATATTTCTTTAAAAAGAATTCATCCTCATTTGCGTCTCAGCAATTTGTGGGGGCTTCGGAATCTGAGCATATTGAAGAGACTTTCGAATTGCCGAGTTTTAAGAGCAAAGGTACAATTGAATCGCCCTTGTATGGGCCGGCTTCCAAATGGTATTCTTTGCATTGGAGAGATAAATCATTTGACCCGGTTAATTCCGACTCTGTTTATATTGAAGTATACGGTGTAAAAACAGATGGAAGCAGCGAGCTGAAAGCTGTTGTTTCGCCTGCTACAGACACAACGCTTTCTTTCATTGATGCTAAAGTGTATCCTTACGTAAAACTTAAAATGTACAATTCTGATACAGTTTTGGTCACTCCGGGACAATTAGGGTTTTGGCGTGTAAATGCGGATTATCTTCCGGAAGGCGCCATTGCTCCTAATATTCATTTTTCGATGAAAGATACTGTAGATCAGGGCGAACCTATCGATTTTTCAATTGCTTTCAAAAATATTAGTTCAATAAACTTTGACAGCCTTAAGGTTAAATTTGTTATTACAGATAAATATAACGTACCGGTAACCATTTCTATTCCGAGACAAAAAGCCCTGGTTGCAGGAGATACGGTTGTACTTTACTATACCATTGACACAAAGTCGCTTGCTGGTAGCAATACTTTGTATGTTATGTTTAATCCGGATAATGACCAGCCTGAGAATGTTTTATTTAATAATTTCATTTTTAAAGATTTTTATGTGAGGGAAGATAAATATAATCCTCTGCTGGATGTGACATTTGATGGTGTACATATTTTGAACAGAGATATTGTTTCGGCAAGCCCTAACATTCATATCCGGCTGATGGACGAAAATAAGTATGTCAACCTGAGTGATACCGCCTTACTTAAGAATCTTATGAAAGTGCAGGTATTGTATCCCGATGGCACAACTCACAATTATTATTTTGGCGATTCTTTACGTTTATTAACTTCTTCGGAACCTAATGTAGCCACAATTGAATTTATACCGTCTTTCCCGATGGATGGGGAATACCAGTTGATAATTTCAGGAAAAGATGCAAATGGTAATAAAGCCGGTTACCTGGAATACAGGGTAGTATTTGAAATCATCAATAAACCTATGATTTCTAATTTCATGAACTACCCGAATCCATTCACTACTTCCACTGCGTTTGTATTCACGGTGACAGGCAGCGAAGTGCCTCAGCATATCCGGATACAGATTCTTACTATCACGGGGAAGATTGTAAGGGAAATATCTACAGAAGAACTGGGCCCGATCCATATTGGGAGGAATATTACTGAATTCAAATGGGATGGAACGGATTCTTACGGCCAAAAATTGGCAAACGGGGTGTATCTCTATAGAGTACTTACAAATCTAAATGGGAAATCGATGAGTAAATACCAGGCAGATGGAGATAAGACCGATCAGTATTTCAATAAAGGATATGGGAAGATGTATCTGATGAGATAAGATAACCTGTTTCGTATAACTAAAAAGAGCGATGCTGTAACGGCATCGCTCTTTTTAGTTAAAAATTAGGTTCAGTATTCATTAAGTGGCTTGCTCTTTTCTGTTTTAGCGCCCGTTTTTTTTAGTTTTTCTTCCGGCTTAGCTATGGCAGGGTTTTTCTTTTCTTCAGTTTTCCTGCCAGCCTGGTTTAATGGTATTGCACTTTTGTTAGTATCTTTTTTAATTTCTGCCTCTGAAGGGAGAAGTGGTTTATTATCATTATCGTTCATAGGCACATTAATGAAATCGTCAGCATTCCCGTTTCCAAGGTCATCGGGAGCATTATTGCCATCACTCTGATTAGCAATGCTGGCAAAATTCTGATCTGCATAGATAGGGTCGTTGCTTAGTTCGGACGGCTGTTCAAACTCTGTGTAACGGCCGTAAGGCAGTTTTCTATTGTCATAGACTTTTTTCATAAAATAACCCCATTTTGGCAGCGCCATTTCATTACCACCGCTGGTACCGGCGTAAATACGAATGAATGGATCATCGCAACCAACCCAGGTTCCGGCAAGAAGTTCCGGTGTATAACCAATAAACCAGCCGTCTGTATTATCGTTGGTAGTACCGGTTTTACCCGCTTTTTGTACATTAATGCCATAGTTATTCAACGACCTTCCTGTACCTACCTGAATTACACCCTGCATCAGTTTTACCATTGTATATGCATCCGGTTCACTTATTACTTGTTTAGTTTCCGATTGAAAATTTTGTAAAAGGTTGCCATCCTTATCTTCAATTCGGGTGAGAAATACCGGTTCGGTATTATAGCCCTTGTTGGGGAACATTGTATAAGCCCTAAGCATTTGCAACATCGGGATTTCAGCAGAGCCCAATGCTATTGAAGGGTAAGGCGGAATTTTTACTGTAATGCCACAATTGTGGGCAAACTCAACTAGTTTGCTTACACCGATGATTTGCATCAAACGGTATGCAGCTGCATTCTTGGATTGTGCAAGACAGTATGCCATAGTACCAGCTCCCCCGGTGATGGTCTTGCCTCCCAATGTGATTGAGCCGCCTGCAATTGGCGTTTGTGGAGTATATCCCGCATCCTGTACGGCTAATGTGTAAAGCAATGGCTTGAAAGTAGAACCAACTTGCCTGTTTGCAGTTACATGATCATATTTGAACCACCTGAAATCAATACCTCCAACCCAGCATTTTACCTCTCCTGTAACAGGATCCATGGCAGCAAATGAAGTTTGCATTAATTGTTTGTGGTATTTAATTGAATCAAAAGGAGTCATTATCGTATCCAGTTCATGTTTTGCATTCCAGGCAAAAATTTTCATTTTAACAGGTATATAGAAAGACTTTTTTATTTCATCGTCAGCGACTTCATCTTCTTTGAGATTTTTCCAGCGTTCAGAAGATTTCATTGCCGCTTCTATTACATTTTCATGCCCCTTCCACATTTTATCACCGTTATATTTCAGGAGATAATCCAGTTTCTTTTGGATCACAGGCATGTGCTGTTCTACTGATTCTTCTGCATACTGTTGCATTACAGAGTTAATTGTGGTGTAAATTTTCAAGCCATCCCTGTAGAGGTCGTAATTTTCGCCTGTTTTGGGGTTCTTATGAGCCTTGCACCACTCTTTCAGCTTATCTGCCAGCACAACCCTGAAGTAAGGAGCGATACCCACATTTTCATCCGGTTTTTTGTAGTTCGTAATAAGTGGCCTGGCTTTGAGTGTTTCGCACTGTTCTTTCGTAAGGTACCCTGCATTCTCCATCTGGTCCAATACTACATTTCTTCTTTTTAGCGAAGCGTCTTTATGTCTTATAGGTTCATATACAAAACCCTTTAGCATTCCCACTAAAACTGCGGCTTCTTCAATATCCAGTTCGGCAGGCTCTTTCTGGTAATATGTTTTTGATGCATTCCGTATCCCGTAATTGCTTCCCCAGGAAGCCCTGTTCAGATCAAGAGTTATAATTTCTTTTTTTGTGATATTTCTTTCGAGTTTTACAGCTACTATCCATTCTTTGAGTTTCTGGATACTTCGGGTAAAGATGTTCCCTTTTCCCTGGTTGAGCATCATTTTGGCTAACTGCTGCGTTATGGTACTGCCACCACCTTGTGTACCTAAAGTGAATACGGCCCTTGCAACAGCCCTTGCATCAATGCCTGAATGGTCTTTGAAACGCTCATCTTCCGTAGCAATAAGAGCATTAATTACATTAGGTGAAATGTCATGGTATTTCACCTCACTCCGGTTTTCGGCATAGTATTTACCCATGAGTTTTCCATCGCTGGAGTAAACTTCGCTGGCAAGGTCTGCTTCCGGGTTCTCCAGTTCCGTCATAGATGGCATTTTTCCAAACAATCCGAAATTGGCGCACAAAAGAACTAAAATGAAAAAAAGTAGCCCATAAAAAAAGATACGCCATAAGATTACAACTGAACGCTTCATATATTTTAA
>CAZKPH010000034.1:0-12666 GCA_964554605.1 uncultured Ferruginibacter sp. | reverse complement strand
AAACTTGTTTAGGTGTTATTAATTTCACTAAGCGCATACAGTCCTTTAAATAAAAAATTTAAGTCAGCAAATATCCTGTTTTTAAGCCTACGGGCAAAATAGAGTGTATCACCCCCGGTTAAAACCACGTTAAAGTTCCCGTATTTTGAATCATAAAAATTAATAAAACCTTCTATTTCATAGGTTATCCCGGCCAAAACACCGCTTTGCAGATTTGTTTTGGTGTCATACCCCATTACAGGAAAATTCCAGTCTTTTTGTACCAGGGGCAGTTGCTCAGTAAAATGATTCATCGAACGAAAACGCATTTCCATCCCCGGAGAGATTGCCCCTCCAATGAATTGATTATATTGATTTACAAAATTATATGTAATACAACTGCCCAATGCAATGACAAGCGTGTTTTGTGAAGGAAATAAATGTACCGCTGCCGCTATTAGCGCAAGCCTGTCGGCGCCAATTGTTTCGGGCCGGGCAACAGGAGTAGTAAAATTCAGGCATGTATTGTGCGATAGTTTATGAAACCGGACCCTTTCCGCCAGCATTGTTTCAATGGCAATATCATGTTTTATTACAGAAGACAATATTGCTTTTTCCGGACGATATTTGTTCAGAAGATCATCAATTTCCTGTAAGTTGCCTCCGGATAAAATAATTTCTCTTTTGAAGTTACCCTCTTCAAACAAAGCGCATTTCATGCGTGAATTACCAAAATCTAAACACAATGTCCCAGCCATTTATTTGCCCTTAATTATATGCAAAGTAATGATTTGAAAACAAAATCCCGGCCGTAGCAAAATATTTTATCTTTACACCCTCACAAATAAATATCATGCAGGCATCAGTAATTATCCCCCTATATAAAGATCTGAAAGGGTTAGAGCTTATACTTAAAGCACTTAACAATCAGTCTGCTTTGGGGCGCTTTGAAGTAATTGTTGCTGAAGATGATAATGCCACTGCTACAATAGATTTTCTGAAAGGAATGTGCCTTTCGCTGAACTTTCCGATAAAACATATATCTCATGAAGACAAGGGTTTCAGAAAATGTAAAGCGCTGAATGACGCTGCAACAATTGCCGATTCCGATTATCTTATTTTTATTGATGGCGATTGTATCCCTCACCGGCATTTTGTAAAGCAATATTTGAAAGAAAAAGAAGAAAACCGGATACTGTACGGCAGAAGAGTCAATTTGGATGAGAAAACTACCAACAGATTAAAACAATCCGGAGACCTTAGTATATTGAATTTCCGGCAATTGCTTTTCACCGAAAGCTCTAGGGTTAAAGAAGCTATTTACCTCCCTTTTATGCCAGATGCCCTTAAAAGCAAACGGCAGTTTTGGGGATGTAATTGGGCGATACTCAAAAAACATTTTCTTTATATAAATGGTTATGACGAAGATTATATCCTGTACGGTTTCGAAGACCTTGATATTTACTCAAGAATGGATAAGGCCGGATTTACGTTGAAATCCGTTAAATTTCAATGTATTGTATACCATCTTTACCATGCCAGCAGGGCAGACGGGGAAATTGTCAGTAAAATGAAAAAGCTTTATGAAGAAAAAATGAAACAAGGTAAATACCGCTGTATCAATGGTATTGAAAAACCGTATAACAATTAAAACTGTCTGTTATGGTTATTGTAAAATTATGGGGAGGGTTAGGGAATCAAATGTTTGAATATGCGCTTTGGCTGTCTTTTAGAAAAAAGGGTATCCGCAGTAAACTGGATCGCACTTTCTATAAAAAAATACAAGAACACAACGGATACGAACTGGAAAAAATTTTCGGAATAAGGGGTATATATTCAACAAGGTTAGAATCTTTTTTTCTTAAACCAATCAGCAAACTTTTATATAATTTATTTAACCGCCCTTACAAAGAAACGCCTGCAACGACCGGACTCTTTATTCCGGCAGTGAACACCTTTAGTTTCGGTTATCTGAAAGGATATTGGCAGAGCGCCGCTTATTTTGAATCGATAGAACCCTGCATCCGGGAAACTTACATTTTTCCACCAATAACAGAAAAAAAAAACATAGAAATTAGCAACAAAATACAGGAGTGTATCTCTGTTAGCATACATATACGAAGGGGTGATTACCTGGAAAAAAACCGGGACTGGGCTTTACATATCGATTATTACAAAAAAGCTGTTATACTGATCCGAAACAAGATGCCAGATGCCGTATTTTTTGTTTTCTCGGATGATAGCGGATGGGCTAAAGCAAATCTTCCTCCCTGCAATTGTGTTTATATCGATTGGAACAAGGGGGTTGATAGTTTCAGGGATATGCAACTCATGAGTTACTGCAGGCATAATATTATTGCAAATAGTTCTTTCAGTTGGTGGGGGGCCTGGCTAAATCCTAATACAGATAAAATAGTAATCGCTCCGGATAAATGGTTCCCCGAAATGGAAGGCACGAGGGATATTGTCCCTTCTACATGGATTAAAATAAGTAGTAGTGCTTAATGCCCTTTTTCAAATGAAACCGTATCCCGTATCAATGACAGCAGCCACAATATTACAAGCCCGGGGGTTTCAGTGATTTTGCTGCCGCTTCTTTTATGCTTTATTTTACGAAAACGAAAAATATCCGGATAGCGTTTCATTAAATAATTCCCATAGGTTTCAAATTCGCTAAACCCGGAAACATATTGATCTTTATTTATTGCCAGCATAATTTTTTCTATCCAGCCCCGGCCTTCCACATTACTATATTCAATAGCCGCCAATAGCTCTTTCATCACAGATTTTTTAATCAGCATATGCTCGGTAATGAATGATTTATTAGTCTGTTTACCGGGCAATCCTAATTTGTCCAGCGTGTCAAAATACGGTTGATGGCTATCAGTTTTGTAAGACAAAAGCATTTTCCCGCTCTCATCAAAAAATGAAAGCTTCTTCAAGGGAATTGTATCTGCATCCCATATCAAATAGTAGTCTCCTATCCCTGGATGGTTGCAAATTTCCATTTTTAAAAATTGTTGAAAATACCAGCCGGCCCTGGCTGGGTCAGAAAAAAGTGAAGCGCAATAATTTCTTATCGTCTCCAACGAAACGCCAGGTATCAGTACTTCTTCATCTATCCATACAATTCTGTTTGTTTCGGGTAAACTCCTTATTTTGCTGTAAACTTTTTGCCCGGAAACAATATATAATTTATCAAAAAAAATATTTTTAAATAAATAGCGAACAGCCAATCCTGCAATATCGGTATCATCCGGACCTATCGGCAATACAATATCCATCGAAATGAAGGACTCCCTGTTTGTCATTTTAAAAAATTTACAAATATTTGTTTATACCATTTTCACAGCGTTTCTTATTTTCCTTAATCGCCTTTTCCAAAAGGGCATCGTTGGTATTTAGGTTATCCCTGGAGAGTATCTTGTGCCATAGATGGTAAGTAATGGCGGCAAATTTTATATTATCTCTTTTTATGCCGCTATTAATGATCCGGACAAAAAGATCCGAATCTTCCCGGCCCCACCCTGTAAAAGCTTCATCAAAACCATTCACTTTAATATAATCTTTTCTAAAAATGCCCATAAGCCCGCCACGGGCGCCCTTATAAGTCCGGCTACCTTTTATGAAATAATGTAACCAAGGTACCCGGATAGCAGAAAATCTGTTCTGCTCAAAATTTTTCCAGAAAAAAGTAACAGGGTGCTGTTTATTTTCCACTAAAAACAGCGAAAATGCCTCTGTAAGAAAGGCCCTGCTGGCAACCAGAATAGCATTTTCCCTGAGGTTTTTTTTGTAATCATATATAAAGTACGGATGAAGGGCGAGGTCTCCGTCTATGAAAATGATATATTCTTTCGAAGCCTTCGCTGCCGACTTATTTTTAATGGCAGCAAGCCTGTACCCATTATCTTCATGCCAAACGTGTATAAGGGGTACAGGAAACTTATGGCTATATTGCTGTATCAGGGCTCCCGTTTCTTCTTTAGAGCCATCATCGGCAATAATAACCTCTTCGGGCAGTATTCGTTGCCGTAAAACACTGATCAGCACCAATTCCAGGTAATCCGGATTATTGTATGTAGCTATTATCAGTGATATAGTAGTATCAAATGCCATGTGCCGTTTACATTTCAATTTTCAAAAATATTCATTTTTAATCAAAGCCATCTTATATTCCACGTAACTTCGCATCCTCTATTTATATCATTGCAATTTTTGTATGAAGAATTTTATAAGAATATTTCAATACCTGCATATACCCAAAGGAAAATTGATGTTGTATGTGTCACTAACATTACTATCGACATTATTTTCAATGTTCTCAATAGGTATGTTGGCCCCATTTCTTGAATTATTATTTAAGAGCCAGGCACAGAATACCGTAATACAATCCAATACGGTCGGATACCTTAAGTTCTATTTTCAGCAGGAAATTCAGGCTCATGGAAAAATATACGGAGTTACCCTGATGTGTGGTGTAATTATTTTTGCCACGTTTTTTAAAAACTTTTTCCTCTTCCTGTCTTATTATGTATCTACACCCGTACGTAACAGCATACTTGCCAATTTGCGTTTACGGCTGTTCACAAAAATACTTCAATTGCCTGTCAGTTATTTTTCCGAACAAAGAAAGGGGGATATTATGAACAGGATGACTGGTGATGTTGCTGAGGTAAACGGTTCCGTAGTAATGACTCTCGAAGGCTTTATTAAAGACCCTCTTACTGTAATGGGGTTTCTGTTTTATATGATATATATCAGCCCGAAACTTTCTTTGTTCCTTTTATTACTTTTACCCATAACCGGTATCATCATTGGCCGGGTAAGCAAGACCCTGAAAAGGCAATCCACCACTTATTCCAAGGAAGCCGGTGCCAATCTCTCTCATGTAGAAGAAACTTTAGGAGGCATGAAAGTGATCAAAGCTTTTACTGCTGAAGAAAAAATGATGGAAAAATTCAAAAAAGGAAACAATAGAATGTTTTCCATTTCCAATAAAATGACTATCCGCCGCGACCTTGCGAGCCCGCTTACGGAAACCCTTGGCGTGATCGTTTTGTGTATTATTTTTTATGTAGGGGGCAGGCTTGTATTTGCCGAAGGCAATTATCTTGCCAGCAGTGACCTGATGGCCTTTATACTCTGTTTTGCCATGCTTATTAATCCCGCAAAAAGCCTTTCGGCTAATATTTCCAATATACAAAAGGGAATTGGCGCTATTGACCGTATTGAAGAAATACTGAAAGCTCCGGTACTTGTAGAAGAAGCTCCCGATGCTATTCCACTAAAGGGTTTTGACAGAGCCATTGAGTTCAGGAATGTTAGTTTCGCTTATAATAGCGACACACAGGTTTTGCAACATATAGACCTGGTAATTGCAAAAGGGAAAACAATAGCCCTGGTCGGATCTTCCGGTTCAGGAAAATCGACGCTGGTAGACCTTATTCCAAGGTTTCATGATGTGACCGGTGGCGACATCCTGATAGACGGGACAAATGTGAAAAAATACCAGTTGCAATCGCTAAGGCAGCAAATGAGTTTTGTTACGCAGGAACCGATCTTATTCAATGATACGATCGCTAATAATATAGCCCTGGGAAAAACGGATGCCACTATGGAGGAAATCGAACAGGCTGCCCGTATTGCAAACGCACATAGCTTTATCTCACAAAAGGAAGATGGTTATCAGACAAATATCGGCGACAGGGGCATGAAACTTAGCGGTGGCGAACGCCAGCGAATTACCATTGCAAGGGCCGTACTTAATAATCCACCTATCCTTATTCTTGATGAAGCTACTTCCTCGCTGGATACGGAGAGTGAACGGCTTGTACAGGATGCCATCAATAACCTTATGAAAAACAGGACATCGATCGTTATTGCACACAGGCTTAGCACAATCCGTAATGCAGACGAAATCATTGTCCTGCAAGCAGGAAAAATTATCGAAAGAGGTGATCACCAGTCTTTACTGTCGCAGGAAGACAGTTTCTATAAAAAACTGGTAGAAATGCAGGAAATCAATTAAAAGAACATATAATTTCCATTCATGAATTTATGGGATAAATATGGCTCACAGCTGTGTTCCGGCGATGTGCAAACATTAGCCAGATGCATAACTCTTGTTGAAAATGAAAGCAACGGATTTGATGGACTGCTGGAAAAATTACCCCATAACCATGTCCCTGTTATTGGCATAACCGGGCCTCCGGGTGCCGGAAAAAGTTCACTAACAGATTCGCTAATAGGTTGCTTTTTAAAAGAGAACAAAAAAGTAGCCGTTCTTTGTATAGACCCTTCTTCTCCATTTAGTAAAGGGGCTATACTTGGAGACAGGATACGAATGAACCGTTGGTTCAACGAAAAGAATGTATTTATTCGTTCCCTTTCCAGTAAAGGATCTTTGGGAGGATTGCATCCGCATATTATTGAAATTACCGACCTGGTAAAAACAGCAGGGTTTGATCTTGTTATTATCGAAACCGTTGGTGTTGGCCAAAGCGAAGTAGAAATAGCTGGCCTGGCTGATATAACTCTTGTGGTGCTGGTTCCGGAAGCCGGGGATGATGTACAGGCAATGAAATCGGGACTGATGGAGGTTGCAGACATTTTCGTTGTCAATAAAAGCGACCGCCCCGATGCAGAAAGTTTTGTAAAAAACCTCCAGGGAATGCAATTGCATAATCTTTCTAAACAGAATATAACAGAAGTGGTGGCAACCAGTACACTTTCCGGATCTGGCATTGAGCAACTTAAGGATATGATTTCAAACTTATTGGCAAGGAATATTAAGAACGATAATTATTTTTCATTAATGGCTGAACGGGCTTTTTATCTTATCCGGCAAAAAAGAATGAAAGACATAGATAAGGAAAATATAAAAAGAGAAATCTTGTCGCAGAAGGATTTTTTCAATTTATATACATTTATAAAAAAATTTTGATATGGAATCTATCCCCAACAAAGGCCTTCCGCGGGTTGCTGAAAAAAGCCCGGTAAAAGTAAAAGTAGAACCAGGAAAAGAATATAAATGGTGTACTTGCGGTATTACGGAAACGGAACCGTTTTGTGATACCCGTCATAAATTTATTGAAGGGACTCCTTTTAAGAGCCTGCGCATTACATTTGACGAAGAGAAAGATGTTTTATTTTGCCGTTGTAAGCAAACAAAAAATCCACCGTTTTGCGATGGAAGCCATAAAAATTTATAGTTAGAATACCCTGCATTAACGGTTGCTTTTCCACCATTTATACCCTATTACCCCAACTATTGCAAAAGGCATCAGCATCAGGTATAAAATACCGTTATTTAGCCCCAGGGCAGGCTTTTCCCCTAACTGCTGTGCTGTCTTGGTACATATAGAACATTGCGCATAAGTCTGAATATATGCCATAACGCTAAGCATCAGCACAAAAAGAGATGCCACTATTTGTTTTTTCATTACCACAAAAATACATTTTCTGTTTTATACCCATTAGAGGGTATTGTTTTTTTCGAATCAAGTGAATATATTTATTAAAAAAACCGGTATGTGTAAATGTTTTTATTCATTGGCCCTCGCTATATTGTTCTCAATAACCATACAAGCCCAGCCTCAAAAAGCCGTTGATCTTTATAATGAGGGGAAAACAAATGCATCGAATGCAAAATATGAAGATGCCATAAGTTCATATAAAAAGGCTATCGTTATTTACCCCGGCTATACTGACGCCTTATATGAAATAGGATGGTGCAATAACGAATTGGGTAATTACTCAGAGGCTATTTTATACCTTGATAAAGCAAAAAAATTACAACCGGTTGTTTCGAAAATCTATTTTGAACTCGGATATGCTTTTGATAAATCCGGCAAAATTGAGGCTGCTATAATAAATTATAAAAGAACGATCGAACTCAATGCGGATGACTATAATGCCCACCGGAACCTTGGAGATATCTATTATGATAAGGAAAAGTACAAGGAGGCTTTGCCATATTTTGCTACATATCTGAATAGCGAAGACCCTGATAATTATTACTACTACAAAGCTGGTTGGTGCGCTAACGAATTAGGCAATTATGATGAAGCTATTGGCTATCTCCAAAAATATTCTCCAGAAAGTAATGAATACAAAGCCAAAAAATGGTCTGAATTCGGGTATGCGAACTATAAATTGAAAAAGAACGACGAAGCCATCCAGAACTATAAAACATCTTTGGATTTTAACCCCGATTACCTTATTGCGATGAAAGGCCTCGGGGATGTGTATTATTATAATCTCGAAAAATACGATGAAGCAATCAGATACTTTGAAATGGCTGTAAATAAAGATGAAAAGAACTGTAAAAGTTATTTTTACAAATTAGGCTGGCTTTACAATGACGCAGAAAGGTATAATGATGCCGTAAGTATTTTACTCAAAGCACTGGACTATGACCCTAAAAGTTCTTCCAACCGGGAAGAGCTGGGCTATGCTTATTACATGCTTGGTAAAAATGAGGATTCCGAGTACCAGCTTAAAAGAGCTATCGAACTCAATGAAAAGTCATACCTGGGATATTACTATCTCGGCCAATGTTATTTATATCAGGATAAGAAAAGCCTTTCGCAGGATTGCTACAACAAACTATTGACCCTTAACAGCAAATATGCAGAGAAGCTCAAGAAAAAGATTGATGAAAAGAACTAAGTAAAAAGCTCCGCTTTTCCCGGAGCTTTAAATTTTTATTCCTGTGCTGCAATGGCTTTTTGTGCACGCTTTCGGTCTTCCTCATTCAACAATACCTTCCGCATTCGGATAAAATTCGGAGTCACTTCAATACACTCATCCTGTTCAATGTATTCCATACACTCTTCAAGTGTCATTAGTATTTTTGGTGCAATATTTGTTGCTGCATCGCTTCCGCTGGCCCGCATATTGGTAAGCTTTTTCCCTTCAATAGTATTTACAACGAGGTCTCCCGGTTTAATATGTTCGGCAATGATCTGCCCGGCATAAACATCTTCGCCCGGGTCCACAAAAAACCTGCCCCTGTCTTGCAGTTTATCAATAGAATACGCCGTAGTGCTTCCTCCCTGTTTAGCCAGTAATACGCCATTATTTCTTCCGGGTATTTGCCCTTTCCAGGGTTTATATTCAACGAAGCGGTGTGCCATAACAGCCTCTCCTGTAGTAGCCGTCAGCATCTGTGTACGCAATCCTATCAATCCCCTTGAGGGAATTTCAAATTCCAAGTGTTGCATCTCGCCCTTTGTTTCCATTACCTGCATTTCCCCTTTCCGGCGGCTTACAATATCTATTACTTTGCTGGCAAATTCTTCAGGTACATCCACAACAAGATTTTCGTACGGCTCATACTTTTTACCGTCTATATCCTTCACGATAACTTGTGGCTGACCTACAGTAAGTTCATACCCTTCCCGGCGCATCGTTTCAATCAATACCCCTAAATGAAGTATTCCTCTGCCATATACAACAAAACTGTCGCCATTCTCACTATCCTCTACCCGCAACGCAAGATTTTTTTCTGTTTCCTTTAATAATCTTTCCCGCAAATGGCGACTGGTAACAAATTTCCCGTCTTTCCCGTAAAAAGGGGAGTTGTTGATGGAAAACAGCATGTTCATTGTAGGTTCATCCACACTGATCACCGGCAATGCCTCAGGGTTTTCAAAGTCGGCAATTGTATCGCCAATATTAAAATCCTCTATCCCTACAACAGCACAAAGGTCCCCGGCTTTTACTTCCTCTACTTTTTTCTTCCCCATGCCTTCAAAAACATACAACTCCTTTACCCTCGATTTTTTCTGAGTACCATCCGTCTGCATTAAAGTAAACGGCATTCCTTCTCTGATACTTCCACGGTTCACTTTCCCGATAGCAATCCTTCCCAGGAAGGAAGAATAATCCAGTGAAGTTATCTGCATCTGCAATGTTCCTTCATGCACACGTGGTTGAGGTACATATTTCAAAATACCATCCAGTAATGGAGTAATATTATCTATCGGGGTAAGAGAATCACTAAACCACCCGTTCTTTCCGCTTCCGTAAAAAGTAGGAAAATTCAATTGTTCTTCCGTTGCATCCAGGTTAAAGAAGAGTTCAAATACTGCATCATGCACTTCATCCGGCCTGCAATTAGGTTTATCTACCTTATTAATTACAACAATAGGGTGCAGATTCAGGTGCAATGCTTTTTGTAATACAAAACGTGTTTGCGGCATTGGCCCTTCAAAAGCATCTACCAGTAAGATCACGCCATCTGCCATCTTCAATACCCTTTCTACCTCTCCTCCAAAATCGGCATGGCCCGGAGTATCTATAACATTTATTTTGACATCCTTATACGTCACCGCTGCATTTTTACTAAAAATAGTAATCCCCCTTTCTCTTTCCAGGTCATTACTATCCATAATCAATTCGCCGGTTTCCTGGTTATCCCGAAATACCTTGGTGGCATGCAGTATCTTGTCCACCAATGTAGTTTTACCATGGTCTACGTGTGCAATGATCGCAATGTTTCTGATATTCATTAAGCCTCCCGGTCCCGACAAGGGGATATTTTAAATGTTTTATAAATAATTAACCCTCTACCGTAATCCTTATCCGGGGGTAGGGGGTTCTTTTCAGGCCGCAAAGGTACTGCATTTGAGCCGGAAAGCAAGGTTATTTATAAATTAATAAGGTTATCTCTTTGTTTTTATTGTAATTTCACATGTACAATATATTCAATATGCAAACGGTTAGAATTATTCAGGATAGGAAAAGAATTGCCCTTGTGGCACATGACCATAAGAAAAAAGATATTATCGAGTGGGCCAAACATAACCAAAAAGCATTGTCCCGGCACGAACTTATTGCCACCGGCACCACCGGTAAAATGATCGAAGAAGCCCTCGACAGGCCGGTGACAAAATTGTTAAGCGGGCCGCTGGGCGGCGATCAGCAGATTGGATCCATGATTGCAGAAGGAAAAGTAGATATGCTTATTTTTTTCTGGGATCCAATGGAAGCCCAGCCTCATGACAGCGATGTTAAAGCATTGCTCCGGCTAGGCGTTGCATGGAATATATTACTTGCCTGCGACAGGGCCACAGCCGATTTTATTATTACATCACCATTAATGGATAGTAATTACGAAACAAAACTCACAGATTACAACCAATACCTGAACAGAAAAGTCTGACCCTGTCAGACACGTATGTATATTTTTCGTTTGTCCAGTATATAGCCAACAAACCAGCAAGACAACATATAACAGATAGCAAACAGGAGCGACCCGGTATAATTACCAGCATGGCTGAAAATATTTTCATAAAACCACTGATATATAGAAGTATTATTCCCCAGCCGCAAGAAATACAATAAAGTAACCCCAAGTTCGGAAAGCAGATATATGAATAGAGGGTTTTTCCCGAAAACTTCAAAAAAATATGTCCAGCGGGTCTGATTCTTAAAATTGATCACATAAATAATCGCCGCAATTATTATACAATCCATACCTACGGTAAGCACCACATAAGAGCTTGTCCAAAGTTTTTTATTCACCGGAAACACAAGGTTCCAGCAATAGGCAACAAAAAGTAATGCAGCGCCAGATAATAAAAGTTTTGTAAGCCCTTCATAACTATTCCCTTTTTTCTGAATATACCATCCTGCTACATAGCCCGCCACAACATTCACAATTGCTGTCATAGTACTTAACAAACCTTCCGGGTCAAAAGGCACCCCCTCCCCATGATACAAATGATTGCCGCCCAGCAGCCATTTATCCAGATATGTACCTGCATTGGTTTCCATTGCCAACGGAGCCGCAGTATTTCCAAATACATATAATATTATCCAGTACAAAAAAAGCAACCCGATACTGATTATAACCGACATCCTCAGTTTTAAAAAATAGATCATCAGCGAAGCAATCCCATAACAAAGCGCTATACGCTGCAGCACACCAAATACCCGGGTATCCCTAAACGGTATCATTGCTATACCCCAGTTTTCATCCCACTTTATAAACGGAAACCAATACATAAGGAACCCCAATAGGAAGATAATGAATGTTCGTTTAAATATTTTCATCAGCACTTGTTGCTGCGGCATATTTTCCCACTTACGCATAACAAAACTCATAGCATTGCCTACCGCAAACAAAAAGGAAGGAAACACCAGGTCCGTTGGTGTAAACCCATGCCAGTTGGCATGTATCAACGGAGCAAATGTAGTAGCGCCGTCGCCAGGAGTATTTACAATAATCATGAGGCAAACGGTCAATCCTCTAAACACGTCTAGCGCAGTAAATCGTTGGTTGGCAGCAGTCATTTCATATATAATTTAAGCGGCAACAAATTAAACAAATTTGGCAATAATAAAGAAAAACATTTGTTTGTGACTCAATTAACCACACACACAGTTTTTCTAACTAAAAGTATTTCTGACTTTTTTTACCTGGCATTTATATCTTCCATCAACAACAGTGGCGTCGCATTCCGTTCATCTTCACATCGCTCTTCCGCAAAAAAATATCTACCACGGAAGCCTCATTTTCCACCATCAGGTTTTACCATAATTTTTCATCTGGAAATTCGAGCAAAAGTTTACATTTGAACAAACGGTAAAGCCTTTATGCAATTTCAATTACATTCTTCTTACTCCCCGTCCGGGGACCAGCCCGGTGCCATACGGCAACTTACGGAAGGAGTGCTG